>NZ_JAELTK010000022.1:0-72787 GCF_016428765.1 Delftia sp. ASV31 | reverse complement strand
CCCCCCCCCCCCCCCCCCCCCCCCCCCCCCCCCCCCCCCCCCCCCCCCCCCCCCCCCCCCCCCCCCCCCCCCCCCCCCCCCCCCCCCCCCCCCCCCCCCCCCCCCCCCCCCCCCAACCCCCCTTTTTGTTCGCATTTCGTCGGCAGCGTCAGATGTGTATAAGAGACAGCAGTGCGATATTCGAATTTTTGATCGTCAATCCGTTGACGGTCATGTTCGACATGACCTGGAAAAACTGCTCAAGCTGCATTCCCCCGATAGGGTTGGGCAGATTCGTTACCGTGAAATTATCGACAACGATGTTGGAAACTGTGCCGGTACCGTTGGTTGCGGCAACGGAAATGGCCGAGCCCTTGTTATTGCCGTAATTTCCATTCCATATCGCGGAGTTGATCGTGCTATTGGCAAAGAATACGTTTTGTGCGCCTTGATGAATCTCCGCGTACAGCTCGCAGTTGAACGGCGTCCCCTCTCCCGCAGGGGTTGGCGCCACATTCACCAGACCGACGCGATCAATGATGACATTGTTTGCCTGGGAGCCAACGACGAATAGCGCTTCGCCACAGGTCATGTTGGGCGAATTGGTGAGAGTGATATTCTTCCCACCAAGATAAAAGGTTTCCCAGGCGGAGTCCGCCCAGTTCTGGACTTGTATGACTCCCCCGAAATCGATGGTCAATGAACCCGTGCCGGCTGGCACGGTGCCTTTGATCCAGTACCAAGCGCCACCGGCACCGGTGGTGGTGCCCGTATCGCCGCCGCTGATCATCTGGGTTTGACCACAGGCATTGGTGGCTCCCGTCACGGCGCCGGACTGGGCTCCGCTGACGAACGTATTGGCACAGCGCACGTAAACCGTCTGATTGTCGACATACGGAAAGAGGTTTCCGGCCGCATCCTTGGATGTCCCACTCTGTATGGTTCGTACCGACGTAGACAGTGTCGGCGCAAAGACGATGGAAACATCGGCACTCGGATCCAGCGTTTGCAGCGTGTAGTTGGCTGCCTGAATGGCCGCTCGCAGCGTACATGCGCCAGCAAAGGTGCCCCCCAGCGTGCTGACACAGGTGGTTGGTGTCGTTGCATTGGCATTGGGAGCGTCGCTGTTGTCGGTGACCGTGAAAACGATGGTCGCCGCCAGTGCCGTGGATGAGATACCCGCGCATGAAAGCAGCAGCAAAGATAAAAGGCACTTCGCTGCACGCCATTTGCGAAAAAATGCCAAACCGGGCAGGCGATTGAGAGCATGCATGATATTCCCCGTTTTCTCAAGGAGATATGACAGGAAAATGATTTTCCCAATGGCAATGGCCATCAGTTGTACCCAGCGCATTTGCATCGCCGTACCTCGAATAGTTCTATTTGAATCACGAGCTCACAACTCACCTTGCAGCCGGCGAGGTTGGAAGCAGAATGTTTCGCGCAGATCCTGCGCGTCAATCAGAAAAGGCGGATTTCCATCAACGTTTGCTCGCTGCTCCGCTGCCTATTGAGCGGGACACGCCTTCAGTCGGGTTTGCGACGCAAATCATTCCTCCCTCGACAAACCATATTCACCGTGCTTGTATTTTTTTCAGTGCCGGACCAGTTTCCATGGACCTGCACCTGTGCAAGGTTAAGTCGCCTATCAGACATATACACAACCCATGGTTAACCCAGCAGGTCCAATCGACCAGAACATGCACTGACAAACCACTGCACATATCGATAGGCTAAATCATGTTTTTTTCTATTTCAATAGTTTTTTTACATGAACCCGGAGGATCGTGCCAGCGCTACGAGGGAGGCGCTTGAGCGATCTAGGGAATACCCTGAATCAGCCACACCACATACAGGTAACAGGTGGTATCCCCAATACGACTGGAGCTGGCTGCGCAAGCCACATAGAATCGTCCCTGCAGGAGAGCAGGCGGGCACCACGGTGCCGAGCCTCACCGAAGGCGCAAACTCCCATACACGCTCAGGTTCCGTACTGCAAACACAACATGCCGTCTGGAGAGCCGCCGCACGCAATATGCGGCGCACCGAAGGAGCAAGCCCCGTTCCCATGGACGGCGGTGAATCTCTCAGGTACCAAGGACAGGGGGAGCGGCAGCTGCGTCACGACGGACGCCGGCTGCTTGCTATTGAATCCATAGCTACCAGCTTCCGCGTGACCGGCACATGCCTTTGAAAGGGCATTGTCATGCGCGTCATCGTTCTCGGAGCCGGCCTGATCGGCACCGCCTCGGCCTACTATCTGCAATCCCTGGGCCACGAGGTCACGGTCATCGACCGCCAGGCTGCGCCCGGCGCCGAAACCAGCTTTGCCAACGGCGGGCAGATCTCGGTCAGCCATGCCGAGCCCTGGGCCAACCCCGGCGCACCGCTGAAGTTGCTGGGCTGGCTGGGCCGGCAGGACGCCCCCCTGCTGTTCCGCCTGCGCGCCGACATGCGCCAGTGGCTCTGGGGCCTGTCCTTCCTGCGCAACTGCACGCCCGCGCGCACGCGCCACAACATCCGGCAGATCGTTCGCCTGGGCACCTACAGCCGCGAGGCCCTGCAGCAGCTGCGGTCGGACACCGGCATCCAGTACGAGCAGCGCATGCAGGGCATCCTGCACTTCTACACGAACGCCCGCGAGTTCGAGGGCGCGCTCAAGCCCACCGAGCAGATGCAGGCCCTGGGCTGCGACCGCCGCCTGATCGACGCCGACGAGGCCGTGCGCCTGGAGCCGGCCCTGGCCCATGTGCGCGGGCAGATAGCGGGCGCCACCTATACGGCCGAGGATGAATCGGGCGACGCCAACCTCTTCACGCGCGAGCTGGCACGCATTGCCACCACCACGGGCGTGCAGTTCCGCCACGGCCACCACGTCATGGCGCTGCGCACCACGGGCGCAGGCGCCAGCCGCCATATCGACCATGTGGAGGTGACCAATGCCGATGGCCGCTACGAACGCATCCAGGGCGACGCCTATGTGCTGGCCATGGGCTCGTTCAGCCCGCTGCTGGCCCAGCCGCTGGGGCTGCACCTGCCCATCTACCCGGCCAAGGGCTACTCCGTGACCCTGCCGGTGCTGGACCCCGCCAAGGCCTACCAGGTCAGCCTGACGGACGATGAGTTCAAGCTGGTGTTCTCGCGCTACACCGGCGCGCAGGGCGACCGCCTGCGCATTGCCGGCACGGCCGAGTTCAACGGCTACGACCGCAACCTGGACCCCGTGCGCTGCGAGGCCATCGTGCGGCGCGTGCAACAGCTGTTCCCTGGCGCCGGCGATACCGGGCGCGCCCAGTTCTGGAGCGGCCTGCGCCCCGCAACGCCCAGCAATGTGCCACTGATCGGACGCTCGCCCATCGCCAACCTGTTCCTGAACACCGGCCACGGCACGCTGGGCTGGACCCATGCCTGCGGCTCCGGCATGGCGCTGGCCGACCTGGTCAGCGGCAGGCAGCCGGCCGTGGATTTCGATTTTCTGGGAGCCGCAGCCATGGACCCGGATCGCAGCGCAGGCACGGTGCGCCCGCGCGCGGTCTGAGGTGCAGACGGTGTGTACCGTGTGTACGGCGTGTACGGCGCCTAAGCAGTGAACACCGTCAACACTCCTGCGAAGCGGTGCAGGCGGGCGTCCATGATCTCGGCTTCGGCGACGAAGCCGATCAATGGCACATCGCCCAGTGCGTGGCGCAGGGTGCGCAGTTCGGCATCGGGGCCGCCGAACAGGCCGCCGCCGCGGCCCCGGCAACTGATGTAGATGGCGCCACGGATGCGGGGCTGTGCCTCGCCTTCGGGCGCCGCCTCCTCGGGCTCCGCCGCATCGCGCAGCGCGGCGCCCAGTTGCAGCAGTTCCTGGCGCGCGACCTGGGCCTGGCGGCGGCAGAAGATCACAGAATGCCCGGCCTCCACGGCCGATGACAGGGCCACGCCCTGGCGCAGCGGGTCCAGCCCGACCAGGGTCAGCACCTGGGCCTCTTCGGTGAGCACGCCGTGGGCCATGCCCCGGCCCGGCGGCGCAATGGCCGCCAGCGTGCTGCGCACCGTGGTCAGCGCGGGCTGCCAGTCGCTGCCTTCCAGCTCCACGCCCAGCAGTTGCAGCAGGCGCTGCAAGGCCGGATCGCCATTGAGCCCGGTGACCAGGGCGCCGCGCGCCTCGGTGATCTCCAGGCCCTCGCCCAGCGGCACGCAGCCCTGGGCCATGCCCGTGATGCAGGGCACGCCCGCACCGAAGGCCACGCCCGAGAAGCCTCCGCTGAAAATGCCGCGCGCATCTGCATGCTGCGCATGCAGGTCCTCGGTGCGGCAGGCGATCTGCACGCCCTCCACGCCATCGTCCCCGTCATCGCCCACGCCGCCGAACAGCAGGCCGGACTCGGTGCGCTCGGACAGCTCGTACAGCAACTCGGCCAGCTCGGGCTGGCCGCCTCCGGCATGGACCAGGGCCGAATGGGCCGTGAACCCGGCCTCGCCGCCCGGCGCATGCAAGGGCGCCAGGCCCGAATACAGGCGGTAGTGCGCGGCCGGCACATCGAGCAGCATCACCGCGAGCGCGGAGCCGGACAGGTATTCATGGGACATGGCCAGCACGCCACCGGCCGAGCAGCCAGCCCAGTCCGCCACATGGGGCAAGGCCCTGGCCAGATGCTGCAGCAGCGGTCTTGCATGGGCGGCATGTGCGTGGGACAGGTACACCAGGCCCAGTCGGGGGCGCTGCGCGTGGCCCGGATCGGCCATCTGCGAGCGCAGTTGCAGCAGCACCGCATCGGCCGCGGCGCGCCAGTCGGAATGGCTGGCATGGCCTACAGGAAACAACGACATTCCAACCTTCTTTCTAGCCCTGCCGGCGCCCGGCTTGCGGAGGGCTCTAGACCATCCATGGGAGCCGCCGTGCCGCTCAGCGCGGTGGCCGGCTCTTGGCCGGCGCCTTGCCTGCGGCCGGTGCCTTGGCTGTTGTCTTTGCGGTGGTCTTTGCCGCCGTCTTCCTGGCCGCTGCCTTGGCTGGAGCTTTGGCTGGCGCCTTGGCGGCTCCGGCCGGGGCCTTGGCCGCCGGTGCAGCCGCCTTGCCTGCCTGCGCGGCGAAGGCGCCAGCCTGGGCCGTCATGCGGTCCATGGCGGCCTTGGCGATGTCGCCGGCCATGCCGGTGGCGCGCTGTGCGGCAGCCACGGCCTCGGGGGCCATGGGCTCGGCCATGGCCTTGGCGGCGATCTGCTGGAATTGCTGGGTCAGTGCGCCCCACCATTGCATGGCCTGGCCCATGGCGGCGGCCTGGGCCGGCTCGTCCCTGGGCGCAGAAGCCTCAGGGCCGGAGGCCTTGCTGCCGGCATCCGCGGATGCAGCGGCCGCAGCAGCTGCAGGCGGCTCGGCAGGGGGCTGTGCGGGCGCGGCCTGCGGCTTTTCCTGCTTGCCGGCCTTGCCGGCGGAGGACATGGGCCAGTCCGAGTGGTCGGACTGCCCCGCGCTGGCGGCGCCCTTGCCCGCAGTGGCTGCAGCAGCGGTGGCGGCTGCAGCGGCGGGGAACTGGAAGGCCTGCGCCAGTTCGCCCATGCTGACGTTCATGCCCTGCAGGGTGGACAGCGTCATGCGCTGCACTTCCAGGGCCTGGATGGTGGCGGCCAGCGCCTTGCCATTTTGGTCCAGCCAGAACTGCACGGCCTTGAGTTCGGTGATGCGCTTGTCCACCTCCTCGATGCTCACCGTGGGCGCCACCCATTCGGGCAGGCGCCCCAGGGGCCGGGCCGTGGCCGATCCCGCGCTCTGGGCCAGGCCCTGCAGGAAGTCGAAACCGGGGATGAACTTGCCGAAACCGAAGGAGGACGCGTCACTCATGGCAGCACTCGCTAGGACTGGGTTGGAAGAGCATGCCGGCGAAGGATGCCGGCCATGCTCCCAGCTTAACCCAGGCACACGCCAAGTCCACGGCAAGTCATGCGCATGCGGCTGCGCACAAACCCGGTGCAATGGCGCTGGCTCAGTGCGAATGGCCTGCGTGGCCGCCGCCGTGGCCCGCTGCCGGGGCAGCCGCCGCGCCGGGCGCCATGGCGCGCACGGGGACCTGCAGGCTCAGGCGCGAGGTTTCGCCCTTGGCATCCTTGAACACCAGGGTGATGGGCACCTGGCTGTCCTTGAGCAGCGGGCTCTTGAGCTGCTGCAGCATGACGTGGTAGCCGCCGGGCTTCAGGTCCACGGCCACGCCCTTGGGCAGGTCCAGGCCGTCGATGGCGCGCATGCGCATCACATCGCCTTCCATCTTCATTTCATGCACCTCGGCCACGCCAGCGGCGGGCGACTCCACGCCCACCAGGCGCAGCGGCTCCTCGGCCGTGAGACGCATGAAGGCGCCCGTGGCCTGCTGGCCCGGCACGCTGGCACGCGCCCAGGCGGCGTCGGCCTTGACGTGGGCGGCATCGGCATGGGCATGGGCCAGACCCATGGACAGGGAGGCGGCGATCAGGAAAGGGGTGGTCCATTGACGCAGTGTCATCACGGTTTCTCCAGAAAATTCAATACGTTGCAGCACGGTCTGTGTGCCTTGCAAAAACAAAAGCCAAGCGAAAGAGGCAGGGATTGAAATGGGGAGTCACCGGGGCGGGGCGCGGGCCTGCGGCAAGGCCGGCATGGCCACGCTGTGGACGGAGGCCGGGTGCGCCCGTGGCTGCGCATCTGCCATCAGCGGTGCCGGGGCCGCACTGCACCGGGCGGGCGGCGGCGCCAGCGGGGGCAGGCACAGCGGGCAGTCGATGCCGTGGCTTCCGGCAAGGGCATTGTCCTGACCGGCCGGCGATGGCACCCAGACCGATTCGCCAGCGGCCGAGCACAGGCGCTCCCAGCCCGAGGCACGCGCCAGCGGCGCAAACGCCGATGCCAGCGCCACGCACAGCCACAGCCCCAGCACCCAGCGGGCGCAGGCAGCCAAGGTGGAGGGCAGGCGAAGCGGCATGGCGCCATTCTAGGGGTCTGCCCCAGTCGTCATCTCCGGGACCGCGCCATGCCCCGCCCGCCCCTACCATCACAGGCGCGCACCCTCGCCTTCACCACAAACGACCCAAGGAGACACCCATGCTCACCCTGTGCGGATTCGCGGCCAGCAACTACTACAACAAGGTCAAGCTGGCCCTGCTGGAAAAGCAGCTGCCCTTCAACGAGGAACTGGACTGGCTGGGCGAGACCGACATGGCACTGTCGCCGCTGGGCAAGGTGCCGTACCTGCGCATCGACGACGGCCGTGGCCTGTGCGAGTCGGCCGCCATGGCCGAGTACGTGGAGACGCTGTCGCCCTCCCCTTCCCTGCTGCCGACCGACGCCTTCGAGGCCGCCAAGGTGCGCGAGCTGTGCGTGTACCTGGACCTGCACCTGGAGCTGGTGGCGCGCATCCTCTACCCGCAGGCCTTCTTCGGCGGCCAGGTCAGCGACTCCACCCGGGAGCGCACGCTGGCCCAGCTCGACAAGAACGTGGCGGCCTTCGCCAAGCTCGCGCGTTTCTCACCATTTGTGGCGGGCGACAGCTTCACGCTGGCCGACTGCTGCGCCATCGTCCACCTGCCCCTGGTCAGCGCAGCCAGCAAGATCGTTGGCGGGCGCGACGTGCTGGCCGACCTGCCCGTGCGCGAGTACCTGGCGCGCATGGCCGAGCGGCCCACGGTGCAGCAGGTCAATGCCGACCGCAAGACCAATACGGCGCTGATGATGTCCCGCTACGCCAGCGACAAGACTCCGGCCTGAGCCGCCCCCCCTGCCCGCCTCAGTCCTGCAGCCAGCGCAGCAGCCCGCTGGCGCGCTGCGTGGGGCTGCCAACGGCCGAGGCCAGCAGGCCCGGCACCTCGGAGAACAGCGAGAAGGCCTGGCGGGCGCGCGTGATGCCCGTGTAGACCAGCTCGCGCCCCAGCACGCTGCCGCCGCGCGAGGGCAGCACCAGGGCCGTGTGCTCGAACTCCGAGCCCTGGCTCTTGTGCACCGTCATGGCGAAGGCGGTCTCCACATGGGCCAGGCGGCTGACACCGACCGAGCGCAGCTCGTCACCCTGCAGGAAGTACACGCGCAGCGGCTGCCCGGGCCCACCCTGCAGCCCCCCCTGTGACCCGCCCTGCGACCCGCCCTGCGACCCACCCGGCAGCGCAATGCCGATGTCGCCGTTGAACACGCCCAGCTGCGCATCGTTGCGCGTGACCATGACGGGCCGGCCCGCATACCATTCGCCGCTGCGGCGGATCGCGCCCTGCGCTTCCAGGGCCTGCTCCACCGCCCGGTTGAGGCCGGACACGCCCCAGTCCCCCTCGCGCACGGCGCACAGCAGCCGGAAGCGCTCGAAGGCCTGCAGCACATCGACCACCCAGACCCGGTGCGCGGCCTCGCAGCCGCCGTCCGCAGCCGGCCTGTTTTGCAGCGCGCTGGCATACAGCGCATAGCTGGCCAGGCCGCCACGCCCGCGCACGGCCAGTTCGGTCACGGCCTGCACGCCGCCGCCCTGGCGCTCCCAGAGTTCGGAGTGCGTACCGCCTTGCGTGCCGGCATCGAGCAAGGCCTGGGCCTGCGCGGCGTGGCCGGCATTCACGGCGCGCGCCAACTGGCCGATGGGGCCACCGAAGCGCCGGCTTTCGCGCAGCATGACGGTGTGCTGCGCAAGAGCCGGAGGCCGGTCGCCTGCCGGCGCCGCGAACTGCGGCGGCACCGCCTGGCCGGCCACGCGCAGCGCATAGTCCAGCGTGTCCGGCAGGTAGCGTCCGGCCTGGGCATCGCGGCACAGGTCGCCCAGCACGGCGCCCGCCTCCACCGATGCCAGCTGGTCCTTGTCGCCCAGCAGCACCAGGCGGGCGCCGGACGGCAGTGCCTCCAGCAGCGCCGCCATCATCTCCAGGTGGACCATGGAGGCCTCATCGACGATGAGCACGTCCACGTCCAGCTGCCGGCCCGCATGGAATCCCCAGTGCCGCGTATCGGGCCGCGCGCCCAGCATGGAGTGCAGGGTGCGCGCCGCGCCCATGCGCTGCACCAGGCCCGCCAGGTCGATCTCGCCGCCCATGCTGCCCTGCAATTGCAGCAAGGCCCCGTCAATCGATTGCTTCAGGCGCGCAGCCGCCTTGCCCGTGGGGGCGGCCAGGGCCACGCGCAGCTGGCCGGCGTCTGGCGCCGTGGCAAACAGCAGGGCCAGCAGCCGCGCGGCGGTATAGGTCTTGCCGGTGCCGGGGCCGCCCGTGATCACCGACAGCCGGCCGCGCAACGCCAGCGCGCAGGCCAGCTTCTGCCAGTCCACGGGGCTGCCTTCCGCCGCAGGCGGGAACAGGCGGTCCAGCCAGTGGCGGGCCAGGGCTTCGTCCATCGGCTGGCCGGCCACGGCCTGCGCCGCCGTGCGCTGGATGACATGGGTGGCCACGGCGCGCTCGTAGTCCCAGTAGCGGCGCAGGTACAGCAGCGGCGCGGGGCCGTCGGCACCGGCCAGCACCAGGGGCTGGCCAAGGTCCTCGCCGCCATCCTGGCCCGCGTCGCCGACCACGCGCACCACAGGGCTGGCACCCAGCGCCGCCACCCAGCCGGACAGGCGCGCGGGCAGCATCTGCCACAGGGCCTGCTGCGCGGGCAGCGCCTCGGCGGGCCAGGCCAGCACGTCGTTGGGGTTGCCGGCCAGCGGTGCCAGGGGCAGGCAGCTATGGCCGCGCCCCTCCATCTGCGCCAGCAGCGCGGCGGCCACCAGCAAGGCGGGCCCGGCCTGCGCATCCTGCCCGGCGACGAAGGAGGCCAGCGCCGCATCCAGGCGCCGCAGCAGGCCGGCATCGGCCCAGCGGCGCAGCAGGGCCAGCAGTTCATTGGTGTCTGGCGGCACGGCGCCCGGCGGTTCGTCGAACAGGTCCAGCGTGGCCGTATCGACGGTCCGCGAACGGGGGCGCGGGCTCATGGCGGCTCCTGCATATCGGCTCGGCCGGGGCCGAGCAGTTCATCGAGCGCATCGAGCAGGGGCAGCTCGGGCGCCATGGCATGCATGCCACCGGCCGGGCCATCGATGCCGCGCAGAAAGTAGTACAGCGCGCCGCCCAGCTGGCGCTGCGGCTCGTAGGCCGTGCCCAGGCGGCTGCGCAGCAGCCGGTGCAGGGCCAGCAGGTAGAGCGCGGCCTGCACGTCGTAGCGGTGGTGGAGCATGGCGCGGGCCAGGGCCTCCCGGCCGTAGGCGGCGCCGTCCGGGCCCAGGTGGTTGCTCTTGTAGTCAAGCACCCAGTAGCGGCCCTCGTGGCAGAACACCAGGTCGGCAAAGCCCATGAGCATGCCGTGCAGCGAGCGCTGGGGCAGCGCGGGCCGCTCCTGCCCCGGCAGGATGAAGCGCCGGCACAGCTGGTCAATGCGCTCGGCCGGCAGCTGGCGCGCGGGCAGCCAGAACTCCATCTCGGACAGTTGCGGGCCCAGCGTGGCCAGCGTGACATCGAGCGGCGCCAGCGGCTGGTGGACCACGGCCGTGAGCCAGGCCAGCAGGTCGCGCGCCTGCTCGCCACGGCCCGCGCGCTCGCAGCGGCGCACCAGGCGATCAGCGAGCGCACCCTGGCCGTCCACGGGCAGGGCAAAGTCTTCGCCGCCCAGCCATTCCAGCTGGTCGTGCACGAAGTTGCCGACCACGGGGCCGCGCAGAAAGCGGTGCCAGACCGCAGGCCCGCCGGCCGGTCCATCCTGCAGGGGCTGCAGGCCCGCCAGGCCGGCAATGTCCGCCAGTTCCGGCGATGGCGGCGGCTCCAGCGCCTGCTCATCCTCGGCCGGGCGCTGCACGGCCACGGGCAGCACGGGCAGGCTGGGCGCGGCCATGGCACGCACCAGGGCCGAGAAGCTGCCGATGCCCCAGCGGGTGTCGAAGCGCGCGTCGTAGGCCGGGGCATCGTGCAGCGGCGTGGCGCCGGCCGGGGGCTGCCAGCGCGTGCGCTGCAGTGGCACGGCATCCAGGTCGCGCCAGGCCATGTGCGGGTCTTCGCCGCACAGCTGCTGCAGGCCGTCGCGCCAGCCCTGGGCCGAGCGCGGCTCGGTGCCGCCCAGCAGGTAGCCGGCTGCGCCCTGCTCGTTCACGCAGGCCTTGCCGTTGCCGCGCTTGAGCGGAGCCAGGCCCAGCCACAGCGCATGGCGCGGGCGGGTGAGCGCCACGTAGAACAGGCGCAGGTCCTCGCGCAGCCGCTCGCGGTCGGCCTGGGCCAGCTCCTCGTCGCTGAAGTCCAGCAGCAATCGGCGGGCCGGGGTCGCATCGTCTTGCGACTCGTCCTGCGCGGACAGGGTCAGGAAGGGCGTCCTGGCCCGTTCCATGGGGCGGAAGCTGCCCGCAAACGGCAGGCAGACCAGCGGGTACTCCAGGCCCTTGCTCTTGTGCACGGTGACGAGCTTGACCAGGTCGGCATCGCTTTCCAGGCGCACCACCTGCTCTTCGCTGCCGCTGCCCGGCGTCTCGATCTGGGTGGCCAGCCAGCGGATCAGGGCCTGCTCGCCCTCCAGCTGCGCGCTGGCGGTCTGCAGCAGCTCGGCCAGGTGCAGGTAGTTGGTCAGGCGCCGCTCGCCGCCCATGGCCGGGTCCTGCAGCCAGCGCACGGGCAGGTCCAGCCGGTACAGGGTCTGGCGCAGCATGGCCAGCACGCCCAGGCGCAGCCAGATGCTGTGCAGTTCGCGCAGCTGCTCGCTGCGCGAGTCAAAGGCTTCCTCGTCGGCGGCCAGCCAGGCCAGCTCGTCCAGCGACAGGCCGATGAGCCGCGTGGCCAGGCCCGCGCGCACGGCCTGGGCATCCAGCGGCGCGGCGACGGCGCGCAGCCAATACAGCAGGTCATGGGCCTCGTCGCTGGCGAACACCGAATCCTGGTCCGACAGGTAGACCGAGGCCACGGCGCGCGCCTGCAGCTCTCGGCGCACGGCGGCCGCCTCTCGACCCGTGCGCACCAGCACGGCGATGTCGGCAGGCCGCAGGCGCACAAGGCGGCCATCGGGCTGCACAAAGCCGGCCTGCGGGTCGGTCAGCCACTGCACGATCTGCTCGGCGCAATGGGCCGCAAAGCGCCGCCGCACCTCGTCGGCCGCCAAAGGCAGGGGAATGCCGGTGTCCTCGTCGCGGCCCGCACTCCAGGCCACGGTGAGGGCGGGCATGGCGCCGTCGCGCGTGTGCAGCAGCTCGCGCCGGCCCTGGGCAGCCACGGGCTCGAACGGCAGCGGGTTGTGGCTGCCGCGCCGGAACATGAAGGCGCCCTCGCCCGGCCGCTGCTCGGCCTGCGCGAACCAATGGTTGACGGCGCCCACCAGCGCCTGGGTGGAGCGGTAGTTGGTGCCCAGCACGTAGTGGCGCCCCTGGGTGGCGCGGCGCGCCTGCAGGTAGCTGTGGATGTCGGCGCCGCGAAAGCCGTAGATGGACTGCTTGGGGTCGCCGATCAGCAACAGAGCGCTGTGCGGGTCGTTGGCCGCCGTGCGGTAGATCTGGTCGAACAGGCGGTACTGCAGCGGCGAGGTGTCCTGGAATTCATCGATCAGCGCCACCGGGTACTGGGCCAGGATGCGCTCGCGCAGCACAGCGCCGTTGTCGCCGGCCAGGGCCGTGTCCAGGCGCTGCAGCATGTCGGCAAAGCCGAAGCTGCCGGCCTGGCGCTTGAGGTGGGCCAGCCGCTGCGCCACGCGCGCGGCCGCATGCAGGCGCACGGCCACGCTGACGGGCGGCAGTTGCTCCAGCTGCAGCAGCAGCGCCTGCAGTTCGGCCAGCTCCAGCGGCATGAGCACATCGCCGGCCGAGCCCTTGAAGGCCTCGGCCAGGCCCTCGGGGCTGAGGCGGTGGCGCGCGGCCCCGGTCAGCGCCAGCGCGCCGTCCAGCGGGGCGCGCGACCAGTCGGCCAGCGCGGCCAGCCAGCCGGTGTAGCGCGCGGGCTGCAGCTTGCGCTTGTCCCACAGCGCGCCATGGCCGTCGAGCTGTCCATCCAGCCACAGCTGCAGGCGCTGTGCCTTGTCGTCCCAGCCGGCCGCCAGGGCCAGCAGGCGGCTGCGGCGCTGCTCCATGGCGCGCTGCAGGCAGTCGGCCAGGCTGCCCTCGCCCGCGCCGGGCACGGGGGGCTCGCGCAGCAGGGCGCGCATGTCATCGACCAGGGCGCCGACGTGGGGCCAGATCTTCAGGACCTCGTCCAGCAACTCGTCGGACAGCGGGTAGCACTGCTGGCGCCAGTAGTCCTGCGCGGCCTCGGTCTGGCGCTGGCTTTCGTCCGGCTCCAGCGTTTCGTCGAAGAGGTTGCCGCTGTCGAAGGCATGCTCGCGCAGCATGCGCTGGCACCAGGCGTCGATGGTGTGGATGGCCGCGTCGTCCATGCATTCGGCCGCCATGGCCAGGCGCCAGGCCGCGCGTTCACGGGCCGCGCCTTCGGGGTAGGCCTCGCGCAGCGCGTGCAGGAAGGCGTCGTGGGGCGCGGGCTCGGCCTCGCCGCGAAAGCACTGCACGGCCTCGATCAGGCGCTTGCGTATGCGGTCGGACAGCTCGCGCGTGGCCGCGCGCGTGAAGGTCATGACGAGGATGTCGGGCGGCATCAGCGGGCGCTCGAAGGCCGTGCTGCTGATGCCGTCCAGGCTGCCCTCGCCATGCCCCAGCACCAGGCGCAGGTAGAGCGCGGCGATGGTCCAGGTCTTGCCGGTGCCGGCGCTGGCCTCGATCAGGCGGCTGCCCCACAGCGGGAAGCGCTGCGCGTCGAGCACATGGCTGGTCACGGCGCCGATCATTTCGCTCGCGCTCATTGCGCCTCCCCCTGGTACGGCAGGACCTGCACCTGCGCGGCCACCCAGTCGAGCAGCGGCGCGTGAGCGGCATGGGCCAGGGCCTCGAAACGGCCATCGGCGCTCAGCCGTTCGAAGTCCGGGTAGCAGCGTGCCCAGGACGGGTCCTCGCCTTCGCCGCCGACCAGATGACCGCCCTCATAGGCCTGCTGGGCCGCAGCGGGAAAGCCTTCGGCCATGGCCAGGCCGCTGCGCAGCGGCAAAGGCAGCGGACCGTTCTGGCCTTCGCGCCACAGGGCCATCAATTCACGCAGCCGTGCCAGCGCGTCGGAAGGGTCCATGGGCAGTACCTGCACCAGGCCGTCGCGCGCCACCACGCGCAACTCGGCCTGCGAGCCGCTGGCGGCCAGCGCCAGGCTGCGCAGGTAGACCGGCATGAGCTTGTCGGCATGGGGCCTGCCCTTGGCATTGAGCAGGTTGCGCGGGTCCAGCAGCAGCCAGCACTGTGCGTCGTCCGCATCGGGGGACTCTTCGGTTTCGCAGGACTGGCGCAGCCCGTCGATCCAGTCGTCGAACACCAGTCCATCGTCCTCGATCAGCAGCCGCCTGCGCGGCGCGGGATGGGCATACCGATCCAGTTGCTGGCGCCAGGCCCGCAGCGAAGGCGTGACCGAGGACTGCAGCGCCCGCGCGCCGCGCTCGCCCAGCCCCGCCAGCGGCAGCCGCCCCGAGCGCGTGAGGCGCGCCACGGCCGCTCGCACGCTGTCTTCCATGGCCTGGGGCGCCTGCCCGGGCTCGTCCAGGCCGGCCGCCACCTGCTGCTGCAACTGCTGCACCAGAAGGTATTCGGTCAGGCCGTCGAGCTGGAACAGTTCCTCGTCCACCACGGGGTTGTCCTCCTGCTCGAAGCGCACCTGCAGGCGCTGGCGCAGGTAGGCGCGCGCCGGGTGGCGCAGGAAATCGGTGAGCCGGGCCAGCGTCAGCGGCGCCGAGGCGTCGGGGACAAAGGGCGGGCGCGGCTGCGCGGGCAGCGCAGGCAACGCGTCCGTGCCGTCAGACTGCGCATGCGCGGCCCGCCATTCGCGCGCATAGGTGGTCCAGGGCGAGCCTTCTTCGAAATAGCGGCGGCTGAAGGGCTGCAGCGGGTGCTGCTGCGTGCGCTGCGCCAGCAGCGGCTGGCCGCCTTCGCCGCGCCAGCCCGTCTCCAGGTAGTCGCGCAGCTGGGAGACCAGGACCGAGGGCGGCTGCTCGCTGTTGTCGCGCACATGGTGGCCGGTCCAGCTGATGTAGAGCGCGCGGCGTGCGGACAGCAGGGCTTCGAGCATGAGCTGGCGGTCATCGTCGCGGCGCGCGCGGTCGCCGGGGCGCTGCTGGCCGGGCAGCGCCATCAGGTCGAAGTCGCTGCGCGTGGCGCGGCGCGGATAGTCGCCATCATTCATGCCCAGCAGGCAGACCACCTCGAAGGGAATGGCCCGCATGGGCATCAGCGTGCAAAAGGTCACGCCACCGGCGCGAAAGCGCTGCGACAGCGAGGGCTGCTCCAGCGCCTGCATCCAGGCCTCCTGGGCCACGCCCAGTTCCACGGCGTCCGCATAGCCGGCCTGCTCGCAGGCGCGCTGCCAGTCCGTGAGGGCGGCGTCCAGCGCGGCCAGCATGGCCTCGTCCTCGTCGTCCTGCGCCTTGAAGAAGTCCTGCAGCAGTGCGCGAAAGCGCTGCGCCCAGGCCTCGGGCGTGGCGGGCCGCCCGGCCTCGCGCCACCAGGCCAGCATGCGCTCCAGCAGCGCGGCCAGCACGCCGGCCAGCTCGGCTGACAGGCCGCCCACTTCGTCATAGGGCTCGATACCGCCAAAGGCCTGGCCGTCCTGCGCCACGCCGCCGGCATAGCCCAGCAGCATGCGCTGCAGGCCGAACCAGGCGCTGTTGTGCTCGCCACAGGCCTGCAGGCCCAGGGCGCCGCGCTGCGGCGCATTGAGTCCCCAGCGGATGCCGGCCCCGGCCATCCAGCGCGTGAGCTGGGGCAGGTCGTCGGCCGCCAGCCCCATGCGCGCGGCAATCGCTGGGACGTCCAGCAGGTCGCACAGCTCGCTGAGCCGGCAGCGCTGCTGGGGCAGGCGCAGCAGCCATTGCAGGGCCACGGCCAGCGGGCTGCTGGCGCGCGCACCCAGGTCGGCGATGTCGAAGGGAATATGGCGCGGGTCATGGCGGCCGTACTGGCCGAAGACCGCACGTATCGAGGGCGCTGCCGTCTCTATGGACGGCAGCATGACCACCACGTCACGCGGGGCCAGCGGCGCTTGCCCTGGCTGGGCAGGATCCGGTGGCCGGGCCAGCATCTGCAGCAGCTGGTCGTGCAGCACCTCCAGCTCGCGCACCACGCTGTGGGCGCTGTGAAAGACGATGGAGCGGTCGGCCCGCGCCACCTCCAGCGGCGGGTGCTCGGCCAGCGGCACCAGGTCGCGGATGCGCTGCTGCACCTGGGCCAGCAGCGGCGCGGTGCGCAGGTCCTCGGCATCCGTCTCGTCGAACAGGTCCACGCGCGGCATCTGCAGCTGCGCGGCCGCACCCGTGGTGTCGAAGGCGTCGAGCTGGCGCACATAGTCGCGGCTTTGCCGGCCCCAAGCGGCCAGCAGCGGATGTGCGTGGGCGTGCATGGCCTCCAGTGGCAGCTGCGCCAGATCGCGCCCGCCGCGCAGCGGCTGGCGGCGCCGCGCCATGCGCAGCAGCTCGCGCCCGTCGATGGCGTCGGCCCAATGGAAGCGGCAGGGATTGGGCACGGCCAGCAGCACCTGGCTGTGGCGGGCAATGGCGGCCAGGAATTCCAGCAGGCTCAGCGGCAACTGGCTGATGCCGAACACCACCACGCGGCGCGCCAGCGGCGCGGCCGGCGGCTCGCCGGACTGCAGCGCGGCCAGCACCCTGCCCTGCAGGCGCGCGCGCGTGGCGCCGCGCTGGTCCTCGTCCAGCTCGGCCAGCACGGCGCGCCACAGGCGCGGCTGCCACTGCTGGCCTTCGGGCACCGGGGCGTCCGCCACACCAGGGCGCAAGGGCATGGGCAGCACGTCATGCCCGGCCTCCCAGGCGTCCAGCCAGTCGGCGCGGTAGATCTGGTATTGGTCGAAAAGGTCGGCCAGGCGCTGGGCCAATTGCAGCAGCCGCTCGGGCTCGCCGGGGCGCAGAAAGCCTGCAATGGGGGCGAAGGCCGGGTCATGCAGGCACTGCGGCAGCAGGCGCATGAGCCGCCAGGTCATGGGCGTCTTGTCCAGGGGCGATTCGCGCGGCACGGCCTGGCGGCCCAGCACCTGGCGGTAGCTGCGCCACACAAAGCGCGCGGGCAGTTCCACGCGCGCGGCGGCGCACACGCCCAGCTGCTCGGCCATGCGCATCTTGAACCACTCGGCCATGCCGTTGCTCTGCACCAGCACCACCTCGGGCTCCAGCACATCCAGCGGGTGCGCAGCCAGCCATGCCAGCACCGTGTCGGCCAGCACCTCCGTCTGATTCCCGTGCAGGGCGATCAAGCCCGGCTGCCAATGCGATGCCACCTCTGCGCCCCCGTGCTCCAAGCCATGCGAGCAGCGAGCTTAACGCGGGCAGGGCCTGCCTGCAGGCTGTTTACCAGTGCAGGTAGAACATGGCCTTGGCCAGCAGCACGATGGCCAGCACGTGGCAGAACACGCTCAGGTGCAGGCGGTGCGAGCGGCGCCCGCCCAGCACACCGCGCCGGCGCCACCACATGGCCGCCAGGAAATGCCCGAACACGCTGAGCGCCAGCCCGATCTTGAGCGCCAGCAGCAGGCCGAAGCTGCTGGCCAGCGGAGCGGCATAGGCAGCAGCCAATGCCGCGCGGTGCTGCCAGGCCAGCCCCAGCCCCGCGCCGTACAGCACCATCAGCACCCAGGGCATGACGGCGACCGCGCGGTCGCCCAGCGCCTGCTCGGTGGCGCGCGCCACGGCAGCGGGCAGGTGGCGGCGCGCGCCGGCCAGCAGCACGACTTCGAAGAACACCGTGCCTGCAAAGGCAATGGCCGCCAGCAGGTGCAGGGTCAGCAGCAGTCCGTAGCTCATGCGCGGCTCCTTTGCGGCAGAGGCAGGTGCAGCGGCAGGGATGCGGGAGCCGGCAGCAGATCGGCCAGCGTGAAGCCGTCCAGATGGGCCATGAAGCTGTCCAGCGCCCCGCCCAGCACGCCGGCCAGTCGGCAGTCCTGCGCAAGCGTGCAGGCCGGCGGGCTGGTGCCCGTGAAGCATTCGATGATGGCAAGGTCCGGCTCCATGCCGCGCACCACGTCGCCCAGGCCGATGTCGGCCGGCGCATGGGCCAGGCGCATGCCGCCGCCCTTGCCGCGCACGGTCACGATCCAGCCGCGCAGCGCCAACTGGTGCGTGACCTTCATGAGGTGGGCTTCGGAGATGGCATGGGCCTGGGCGATCTCGGCAATCGTGCACAGCCGCCCGGGGTGGCGCGCCACATGCATGAGCAGGCGCAGCGCGTAGTCGGTCATCAGGGTCAGGCGCATGGCAGGCCTGCGATCATGCCTGCCGGTCGGCACGCGGGCGCACCAGCAGCGGGGCGAAACGCCACAGGTACGGCGGCCGCAATCCCAGCTCCAGGAAGGCCTTCCATTGCGGTGCCGGCTCCCGGGTTCGCAGGGGTTCCTCCAGTTCCAGCCATTGCGCCATGATGTCCACTCCTTCCGGCCCGCCGTGCGCCTGCATAAGATGCATTCAGCGTACATCTTCAGGCGCGCGGGCGGGGCCGCTGCGGCACCACCTTCTGACCCACATCAAGCAGGAGCCAAGCATGGCACTCGAACACGCAAAGCCACTGGAGGTCATCGCCCTGCACGCCCGCGACGGCATGCACATCAGCACCAGCCTGATCAGAACGCCCCAGCTGCAGCTGCTTAGGCTGGTGCTGCCGCCCGGCCATGCACTGCCGCGCCACCAGGTGCCCGGCGAGGCCACCATTCACTGCCTGGCGGGCGAAGCCGGCATCGCCACGCGCGTGGCCAGCCTGCGGCTGGTGGCCGGCTCGGTAGTGCTGGTGCCGGCGGGCGAACCCCATGACGTGCACGCCCGGGGCGAACAGGGCTGCGTGCTGCTGGTGACCGTGACAATGCAGCCGCCCCCGCCTGAGTGACTGAAGCGTGTGGCCTGGGCGTCCTGAACAACGGCAGGCTTTTTAGCAGCACAAAGAAAAACGGACCGCTTCTTGCGAAGCAGTCCGTAATTTTTTACTGAATTTGGTGGCCTGGGACGGAATCGAACCGCCGACACAAGGATTTTCAATCCTCTGCTCTACCGACTGAGCTACCGGGCCGAGAACTAGATTATATGCAGGATTTTTTGACCCAAAAACGAAAAAGCCAAAATTCCTTCAAAAAGTCTATCCGCGCTTGTTGCGGCCCAGGTCCACGCCCAGCTGGCGCAGCTTGCGGTACAGGTGGGTGCGCTCCAGGCCGGTCTTCTCGGCCACGCGTGTCATGGAGCCGCCTTCGCGTGCCAGGTGGAATTCGAAGTAGGCCTTCTCGAAGCCGTCGCGCGCCTCGCGCAGCGGGCGGTCCAGGTCGAACCCCTGGTGTGCATGCGGCACGTTGTTGTCCACCGGCACGCGGCTGGCCGCAGGCGTGACCACGGCTGCAGTGTCCGGCTCGACCACCGCCACGGGCGCTGCAGCCGGTGCCTGGCTGGCGGCGTTGCGCGCCAAGCCCTGCTCCACGGCCTTGAGCAGCTTTTGCATGGTGATGGGTTTTTCGAGGAAGGACAGCGCACCGATGCGCGTGGCCTCAACGGCCGTCTCGATGGTGGCGTGACCGCTCATCATGATCACGGGCATGGTCAGCAGACCTGCCGAGGCCCATTCCTTGAGCAGCGATACGCCATCGGTGTCGGGCATCCAGATGTCGAGAAGCACGAGGTCGTAGGTGTTGGAGGCGCGCGCCGAGCGTGCCTGACCGGCGTTCTCGGCCACGTCCACACTATGACCTTCGTCGTTGAGGATTTCCGACAACAAATCCCGGATCCCCAGTTCGTCGTCGACCACCAGTATGTTTGCCATGTGTCTTAAGCCTATGTGCTGAGGCGCGGGGGGCGTCAGGCCTATCCCGTACGCTCAGGCGCAAATGATAGCGACACTTGCGCACCTTGAATCACCCCGTCGTCTTCCCTGTTGCCCAGGTCGATGCGGGCGCCATGCTCGTCTGCGATTTTCTTGACCACGGCCAGGCCCAGGCCGGTGCCTCGCACCTTGGTCGTGACGTAGGGCTCGAAGGCCCGTTGAAGGATGTTGGCGGCGAAGCCCGTGCCGCTGTCACTGATGCTCAGGCGCACGCGGCGCGCGGACTCGTTCCAGCGCGTCTCTATGGTCACGGGGCCGGGGGGCTGGCCGCTTTCCTGCGCGCGCTGGGCCGTGGCGTCCTGGGCATTCTGCAAAAGATTGTGAATGACCTGGCGCAGCTGCTGGCCATCGCCGGAAATCGGCGGGCATTGCGGGTCCAGCACGCAGTCCACGCGCACTTCGGCGTTCTCTTCCCCATACAGCTGGAGCACATCGGTGACCAGCGCGTTGAGGTCCAGCGACTGCAGGTTGGCGGCGGGAAGGCGCGCGTAGTCGCGGAATTCATCGACCAGGCGCTTCATGGCGCCGACCTGATCGACGATGGTCTTGACGGACTTGGCCAGCAGCGCCTGCTCTGCAGGCTGCAGCTTGTCGGTCAGCCGCATGGCCATGCGCTCGGCCGACAGCTGGATGGGCGTGAGCGGGTTCTTGATCTCGTGGGCCACGCGGCGCGCCACCTCGCCCCAGGCCTGGGCACGCTGGGCCGAGACGATTTCCGAGATGTCGTCGAAGACAAGCAGGCGCTGCGCATCGGGCAGTTCTGCACCGCGCATGACCAGGGTGGTGGTGTGCTGGATGACGCCGCCATCGGTGGAGGCATGCAGCTCATGCACCAGTTGCCAGCGATCGCGCCCCTGCTCGCCCAGGAAGAGCGCGAACTGCTCCTGCACGACTTCGCCGAACTGCTCCAGCCCCGGCACCTGGGACAGCAGCCGGCCTTCATGGACGGCCATGGGCGCGCGCAATATGCGCGTGGCGCCGGGATTGCTCAGCACGATGGCGCCGCGCGCGTCCAGCACGATGACGCCCGAGGTGAGGTTGTCGAGGATGGTCTGCAGGTTGCCGCGTGCGGCATCGAGCTGGCCCATGCTGCGGTTGGCTTCGGCGCGGGCGTCGGCCAGTTGCTGGGTCATGAGCGCAAAGGAGCGCGTGAGCCCGCCGATCTCGTCGCGCGTCTGCAGCGCCGGCTTGGGCCGCAGGTCGCCGCGCGCCACGTCGCGCATGCCCTGGGCCAGCAGCAGCAGCGGCCGGGCCAGCTGGTTGCCCAGCACGATGGCCAGCACCACGGCGCCGAAGACGGCCAGGAACAGGCTGAGCGTGAGCGTGCCTATGTACATGCGCTGCAGGCCACCGCGTGCCAGCGCGCGCTCCTGGTATTCGCGGTTGGCTGCCTGCACGGCCAGGGCATTGGTCACCAGGGCCTGCGGCAGTGCAATGGTGGCCTGCAGGTAGCGCGGCTCGGTCAGCAGGCCCACGCTGGGGTTGGGCACCAGGGCCAGGGTGCGGACCTGGGCGCCGGGCGCGGTGGCGCCGGGCTGGGCCATGCCATCGTCGTCCAGGCCTTCGATGCTGGCCACGGCGCGCTGCTCGCGCAGCGAGCGCAGCATTTGCGCGCTGGGGCGTTCGGGCTGCAGGTTGAAGCGCGACTGGCCCACGCTGGCGATGGCGCGCAGGCCCGCAAGGTCACCGCTGCGGGTGGTCTGCGTCGGGCCCATGACGGCAAGCTCCGATGCACTCCACAGCACGACATCGGTGGCACCCAACTGGTCGCGCACGCGCTCCAGGATCAGCGCTGCGCCGGCATCGGAGACCTGGGACAGCTGGGCGCCTGCGGTGCGCGTGTTGTTGGCCATGTCATTGGCCACGGTCTCCAGCGTGGCACTGGCCAGGCTGACGCCGGCCGACAGCGCGCCCTCGACCTGCACATCGAACCAGCTTTCGATGGAGCGCGAGACGAACTGGTAGGAGACGATGTAGATCAGCAGGCCCGGCACCAGGCCCACCAGCGTGAAGATGCCGGCCAGCTTGAGCAGCAGGCGGCTGCCGAAGCGCCCGCGCTGCAGCCGGATGGCCAGGCGGATGCCGCCCCAGACCAGGATGGCCAGCAGCAGGCCGGCCACGACCACGTTGGCGGCGAACAGCCAGTTGTAGTTGCGCTCGTAGTCCAGGCGGTTGTTGGTGGCCAGGGTGAGCAGGAACAGCAGCAGCACGCCGACCAGACCCATGAGGCCGGCGCCCACGCCCACGGCCCAGCGCGTGCCGCGCGACAGGCCGGCCGAGGCCGGCAGGGCCACGCGTTCTTCGTCGGCTGAGGCCCTGCTCATGGGGCGTCTTCCAGCATCTGGGTGCGCGACAGCTGCAGGTTCCAGCCCGAGCGGCCCAGCGCGCCGATCTGCAGCGGCCTGGGCAGCTGGGACAGGTCGATGCGAAAGCGCAGTTGCACCGATACGCCCGATTGCGTGGGCGCCGTGTCCATGATCTTCCAGCGCGAGATGCGCTGCATGGAGGCCAGCGCATCGTCCAGGCTTTCGAAGGTCTGGCCCAGCGCCAGCCCCAGGCCGCTGCTGGAGAACGGGGTGCTGGAGATGTGCAGGCGCCAGCGGCGCGTCAGCGGCTGGTGGCTGAGGCGGTAGTGGCGGCTGGCGGTGGCCAGTTGCTGATCGGACCAGTACCAGCGCTCGCGCTGGATCTGGGCATCGGCCACGAAGTACATGGGGATGCCCTGGCGCAGCGCATCGTCGATCTGGTAGGGCAGCTCGAAATGGAGGGTGGCCGACAGCAGCAGGCCGTCGTCGGAGCGATCGAGCTGCATGGGGCCGATCTCGGCCGTCAGGGCATCGGCCCTGGCCTGCAGGCCCAGGCCCGCCAGCACGCCGGCCAGCAAAAGCGCCCCGGCCAGCCGCGCCAGCAGGCGCAGCCAGGCTGGCGACCAGGCCCGATGGGGGGGGTCAGCGCGTCTTTTGCAGCAAGGCGTAGAAGAAACCGTCGTGGTCACCCAAAGCATTGTCAGCCAGCATGCCGGCTTTGTCGGCTTTGCCCGGGATTAAATGCCCCGGTGCCGCCAGGGTTCGCGCCTCACTGTTGCGTGTAACAAACGCTTGAACCTGTGCCTCGCCCTCTTCCCTGAAGACCGAGCAGGTGCAGTAGAGCAGGCGCCCGCCGGGCTGCAGCAGGGGCCACAGGGTGTCGAGCAGGCGCGCCTGGATCTCGGCCAGCTGGCGCACATCGCTTTCGCGGCGCAGCCAGCGCACGTCGGGCTGGCGCCGCACGATGCCCGAGGCCGTGCAGGGCGCGTCCAGCAAGATGGCGTCGAACCGCTGGCCGCCGCATTGCGCATCGAACCACTGGTCGGGCCGGGATGCATCGGCCACCACCACGCGGGCCTGCAGGCGCAGCCGCCCCAGCGTATCCGCGATGCGCGAGGCGCGCTCGGCATCTATCTCCAGCGCCGTGACCTCAAGGGTCTGCGGGGCTGCGTACTCCAGCAGGTGGGCCGTCTTGCCGCCCGGGGCGGCGCAGGCATCGAGCACACGCAGCGCGCGGCCGGCGGGCTGCTCCAGCCCCTGCAGCAGCAGCGGCGCGGCCAGTTGCGCGGCCGCATCCTGCACCGAGGCCAGGCCTTCGTCGAAGCCCGGCAGGGATTGCACCGGCAGGGCCTGCTGCAGTTGCAGGCCGCTGTCGGCCACGGCCAGCGAAGGCACGTCCATGGCCTGCAGCGCTGCCTGGTAGGACTGGCGGTCCGTTTGTTGGCGGTTGACGCGCAGCGTCATCGGCGGCTGTTCATTGTTGGCCTGCAGGATGGCTTGCCAATGATCGGGATGGTCCTTGCGCAAACGGGCGATCCACCAGGCCGGGTGGTTCCAGACGGCCTGCGGCTGGTCGTCGGTGGCGGCGACCAGGGCATCGCGCTCGCGCAGGAAGCGGCGCAGGCAGGCATTGATGAAGCCGGACTGGGCGCGCGTGGGCCCCTGCTTGGCAGCCTCCACCGTCTGGTTGACCAGGGTGAATGGTGGGTACGGTGCCCGGGATTCATCCCAGGCCAGGGCCAGGGCCGTGTTCAGCAATGCGCTGACGCGCGGCGGCGGGTTGCGCGAGGCCAGCTGCTTTTGCAGCGCCTGGGCACGGCCCAACTGGCGCAGTACCTGGAACAGCAGCGCCTGGACGCCGGGGCGCAGCGGCTGCGCCACGCGCGCCAGCACGCTGCGGCTGGACTGGCCTTCAAGCACGGACTGCAGGCATTGGGCGACGGCGTCGAGCTGCTGCCAAAGAGGCGGTGCGGCATGCGCCTGCGAGGGCGCCGCAGCGCGGCGCGGGGAAGAATGCGTGCGTAGGTTCATGTTCCACTTTCCTGTGCCTTGCTGGCGACAGGCTCGACCAGCAGGCTGCGCACCGGGCGAAAGCCCAGCAGCCAGGCCAGCAGCCTGGCCGGATATTGCGCAATGGCGGCGTTGTAGCGCTCAGCCGCAGCGTTGAATTGCTGCAGTCCCAGGCGGTTGCGCACCTGGTGCTCGGTCCAGCGCTGCTGCCAGGGCTGCAGCGGGTCGGGGTCCGGCGATGGGGCATCTGGTGGCGCAGCGCCAGTGCCAGCGGCGCCGGTGCCGGTATCAACGGCGACCTTGGTCATGGCCTGCCAGGCCACGTCCAGCGCCGAACAGGCGTGCTCCAGCGAGGCCAGCGCGGTCTCGCGCAGCGGCCGGCCACGGGCATCGACCAGGGCCGCCTGCAGCTGTGCGGCGGTCTGGTGCAGTGCGGCCTGGGCATGCACAAGGGCGGGGCTTTGGCCTTCGGCCTTGGGCTGGGCCTCGAAGGCCTGCAGCATGGCATGCCACTGGCCCAGGTGCGCATCGAGCGCTCCGAACTGCTGCACGCAGCCGCTGCGCAGCCGGGCCAGCCGGTTGTATGCGCCAACGGCCCAGAACACCAGCAGTGCCAGCAGCATCCATTCAAGAGACAAGGACCACATCGTCTGCAATGGCCCGGCCGGAGGCTGGTCCGGCCGGGCCCTGGTTATTCCCAAAGAAAAACGCTCCCGCCTGCGCTGGGCAGGCCGGGAGCGTCACGTCACTTCAAGGGCTCGCTTGACGCTCGCCCGAGTGCATCAGTCGGCGGAAGCGTCACCGGCGACAGACACTGCAGCAGTGTCGTCATCGGCCATCACACCGGCCAGTTCGGCCGCTTCGGCGTCGGCGATGGCGCGGCGCTCTGCGTCGTCCATGGCGTCCTTGGCCTTGCGTGCCTGGTGGTAGGCCAGACCCGTACCAGCGGGGATCAGGCGACCCACGATGACGTTTTCCTTCAGGCCACGCAGCTCGTCGCGCTTGCCCATGATGGCAGCCTCGGTGAGCACGCGGGTCGTTTCCTGGAACGACGCGGCGGAGATGAAGGAGTCGGTCGACAGCGAAGCCTTGGTAATACCCAGCAGCACGTTGGAGTACGTGGCGGGGATCTTGCCTTCGCGCTGCAGGGCCTCGTTGGTATTGAGGATTTCCGAACGCTCGACCTGCTCGCCAGCGATGTAGGTCGAATCGCCGGTGTTCTCGACCACGACGCGGCGCAGCATCTGGCGAACGATCACCTCGATGTGCTTGTCATTGATCTTCACACCCTGCAGACGGTAGACGTCCTGCACTTCATCAACGATGTAGCGCGACAGCTCCTCGATGCCCAGCAGGCGCAGGATGTCCTGCGGATCGGCGGGACCGTCGACGATGGACTCGCCCTTGTTGACCACCTGGCCTTCGTGCACCAGGATGTTCTTTTCCTTGGGCACGAGCTCTTCCCAGACCTTGCCATCCAGATCGGTGATCTGCATGCGCACCTTGCCCTTGGTTTCCTTGCCGAAGGAGATGGTGCCGGTCATCTCGGCCAGCGTGCCCTTGTCCTTGGGCGTACGGGCTTCGAACAGCTCGGCCACGCGGGGCAGACCGCCGGTAATGTCGCGGGTCTTCTGGCCTTCGACAGGGATACGGGCCAGCACTTCGCCGGGGCCCACGTCCTGGCCGTCGCGCACCTGGATCAGAGCGCCGACCTGGAAGCCGATCGTCACCGAGTGGTCGGTGCCGGGGATCTTGACTTCCTGGTTGTTGGCATCGATCAGCTTGACCTGAGGACGCACGACCTTGGCAGAGCCACGGCGCTTGGGATCGATCACCACCAGCGTGGACAGGCCGGTCACTTCATCGACCTGCTTGGCCACGGTCAGGCCCTCTTCCACATTCTCGAAGCGCACCTGGCCGGCGTACTCGGTAATGATGGGTCGGGTCAGCGGATCCCAGTTGGCCAGGATCAGACCGGCCTTGACCTGCTGGTCAGGCCTGACGGTCAGCACGGCACCGTAAGGCACCTTGTGGCGCTCACGCTCGCGGCCGTTGTCGCTGATGACGATTTCGCCCGAACGCGAAATCACGACCAGCTCACCCTTGGTGTTGCTGACGTAGCGCATCGTGCTGTTGAAGCTGATGGAGCCGTTGGACTTGGCTTCCACGCTCGAGGCGATGGCAGCGCGCGAAGCGGCACCACCGATGTGGAACGTACGCATGGTCAGCTGCGTGCCGGGCTCGCCGATGGACTGGGCGGCGATCACACCCACGGCTTCGCCGAGGTTGATCAGGCCGCCGCGGCCCAGGTCGCGGCCGTAGCACTTGGCGCACAGGCCGTAGCGGGTTTCGCAGGTCAGCGCGGTGCGGACCTTGATCTCGTCCACGCCCTGCAACTCGAGTTCATCGATCCCGTCTTCGTTGAGCAGCGTGCCTGCGGGCAGCAGGACGGCCAGCGTCTCGGGATGCACGACGTCCTCGGCCGTGGTACGGCCCAGCACGCGGTCGCGCAGCGATTCGATCACTTCACCGCCTTCGACGATGGCGCGCATCAGTGCGCCATTGGTCGTGCCGCAATCGTCCTCGTTGACCACCAGATCCTGCGTCACGTCCACCAGACGACGCGTCAGGTAGCCGGAGTTGGCCGTCTTCAACGCCGTGTCGGCCAGACCCTTTCGGGCGCCGTGGGTGGAGATGAAGTACTGCAGAACGTTCAGGCCTTCACGGAAGTTCGCCGTAATGGGCGTCTCGATGATGGAGCCGTCAGGCTTGGCCATCAGGCCACGCATGCCGGCCAGCTGGCGGATCTGCGCGGCCGAGCCGCGGGCGCCGGAGTCGGCCATCATGTAAATGGCGTTGAACGATTCCTGCTCGACTTCGTTGCCGTGGCGGTCGATGACCTTTTCCTTGGCAAGCTGGGCCATCATGACCTTGGAGACTTCGTCGCCGGCCTTGCCCCAGATGTCCACCACCTTGTTGTAGCGCTCGCCAGCGGTCACGAGACCGGAGACGTACTGCTGTTCGATCTCCTTCACCTCGGCTTCGGCACGGCCGATGATCTCGGCCTTTTGCGGCGGCACCAGCATGTCGCCGATGGCGATCGAGATACCGGCGTGCGTGGACAGGCGGAAGCCGTTTTGCAGCAGCTTGTCGGCAAACACCACCGTGGCCTTGAGACCGCACTTGCGGAACGAGGCGTTGATGAGCTTGGAGATTTCCTTCTTCTTGAGCGCCTTGTTCATGTGGCTGAACGGCAGGCCCTTGGGAAGGATCTCGGACATCAGGGCGCGGCCCACGGTGGTTTCCACCAGGCTGGTCGAAGGCTCGAACTCGCCGGAGTCCTTGTTCTTGGTCCACTCGGTCAGACGCACGCTGATCTTGGCGGCCAGTTCGACCTGGTCGGAGTCCAGCGCGCGCTGCACTTCACCGATGTCGGCGAAGATCATGCCTTCGCCCTTGCCGTTGATGCGCTCGCGCGTTGCGTGGTACAGACCCAGCACCACGTCCTGCGAAGGAACGATGGAGGGCTCGCCCGATGCGGGGAACAGCACGTTGTTGGAGGCCAGCATCAGCGTGCGGGCTTCCATCTGTGCTTCCACCGACAGCGGAACGTGGACAGCCATCTGGTCACCGTCGAAGTCGGCGTTGAAGGCCGCGCAGACGAGCGGGTGCAGCTGGATGGCCTTGCCTTCGATCAGGATGGGCTCGAAGGCCTGGATGCCCAGTCGGTGCAGCGTGGGAGCACGGTTCAGCATGACCGGGTGCTCCTTGATGACCTCTTCGAGGATGTCCCACACCACGGGCGTGCCGGATTCGACTTCCTTCTTCGCCGCCTTGATGGTGGTGGCGATGCCGCGCTGCTCGAGCTGCGCGAAGATGAAGGGCTTGAACAGTTCCAGCGCCATCAGCTTGGGCAGACCGCACTGGTGCAGCTTGAGGTACGGACCCACCGTGATCACGGAACGGCCCGAATAGTCCACGCGCTTGCCCAGCAAGTTCTGGCGGAAACGACCGCTCTTGCCCTTGATCATGTCGGCCAGCGACTTCAGGGCACGCTTGTTGGCGCCCGTCATGGCCTTGCCACGGCGGCCGTTGTCCAGCAGCGAGTCCACCGCTTCCTGCAGCATGCGCTTTTCGTTGCGCGCGATGATTTCCGGAGCCTTCAGCTCCAGCAGGCGGCGCAGACGCGAGTTGCGGTTGATGACGCGGCGATACAGGTCGTTCAGGTCGGACGTTGCGAAGCGGCCGCCGTCCAGCGGCACCAGCGGACGCAGGTCCGGGGGCAGCACGGGCAGCACTTCCATGACCATCCAGCCCGGCTTGATGCCGGACTTCTTGAACGCTTCCAGCAGCTTCAGGCGCTTGGCGTTCTTCTTGACCTTGACTTCGGAGCCGGTCAGATCGCCGCGCAGGCGCTCTGTCTCGACATCGATGTCGATGCCTTCGAGCAGATCCTTGATGCCTTCGGCGCCCATCTTGGCTTCGAACTCGTCACCGTATTCGGTGCGCTTGGCCTCGTAATCGTCCTCGGTCATGATGCTGAACTTCTTCAGCGGGGTCATGCCGGGGTCGGTCACCACGTAGGCTTCGAAGTACAGCACGCGCTCGATATCGCGCAGCGTCATGTCGAGCACCAGGCCCAGACGCGACGGCAGCGACTTCAGGAACCAGATGTGGGCGCAGGGCGCAGCCAGGTCGATGTGGCCCATGCGCTCGCGGCGCACCTTGGTCTGGGTCACTTCGACGCCGCACTTCTCGCAGATCACACCGCGGTGCTTGAGGCGCTTGTACTTGCCGCACAGGCACTCGTAGTCCTTGATGGGGCCAAAGATCTTGGCGCAGAACAGACCATCGCGCTCGGGCTTGAACGTGCGGTAGTTGATGGTCTCGGGCTTCTTCACCTCGCCGAAGGACCAGGAACGGATCTTCTCGGGAGAAGCCAGACCGATCTTGATGGCATCGAAATGCTCATCAGGCGTGAATTGCTTGAACAGGTCGAGTAGAGATTTCATAAGACTCTTTCCCTTTTCAATATTTAAGAACGCTCAAGCTCGATGTCGAGGCCCAGGGAGCGGATTTCCTTGACCAGCACGTTGAACGACTCGGGCATGCCTGCCTCGATGGCGTGCTCGCCCTTGACGATGGATTCGTACACCTTGGTACGGCCCACCACGTCGTCGGACTTCACGGTCAGCATTTCCTGCAGCACATAGGCGGCGCCGTAAGCTTCCAGCGCCCACACTTCCATTTCCCCGAAACGCTGGCCACCGAACTGGGCCTTGCCGCCCAGCGGCTGCTGCGTCACCAGAGAGTACGGACCCGTGGAGCGGGCGTGCATCTTGTCGTCGACCAAGTGGTGCAGCTTCAGGTAGTGCATGTAGCCGATGGTGGTCGGACGCTCGAAGCGGTCACCGGTGCGGCCGTCATACAGGTAGGCCTGCGTGCGCGACTCGGTCAGCCCCTTGCGCTGGGCCAGCTCCTCCGGATATGCCAGATGCAGCATGTCCTGGATTTCCTGCTCGGACGCACCATCGAACACCGGCGTGGCAAACGGCACGCCCGTGGTCAGCGCCTGCGCCATGGACACGATCTCCTTGTCGTCGAGCTGCGTCAGGTCTTCCTTGCGGCCGCGCGAGTTGTAGATCTCTTCCATGAAGGTGCGGATCTCGGCGGCGCGGGCTTCCTGCTGCAGCATGTCGCCGATGCGCTGGCCCAGGCCCTTGCCGGCCCAGCCCAGATGCACTTCCAGCACCTGGCCGATGTTCATACGCGAAGGCACGCCCAGCGGGTTCAGCACGATGTCGGCAGTGGAGCCGTCGGCCATGTAGGGCATGTCCTCGACCGGAACGATCTTGGAGACCACACCCTTGTTGCCGTGGCGGCCGGCCATCTTGTCGCCGGGTTGCAGGCGGCGCTTGACGGCCAGGTAGACCTTGACCATCTTGAGCACGCCAGCGGGCAGCTCGTCGCCCTGGGTGAGCTTCTTGCGCTTTTCTTCAAAAGCCAGGTCGAAGCTGTGGCGCGTCTGCTCCAGCGAGTTCTTGATGGACTCGAGCTGGGTGGCGACTTCGTCCTCTGCAGGACGGATGTCGAACCAGTGGAACTTCTCCACGCCATCCAGGTAGGCCTTGTCGATCTTGGCGCCCTTGGCCAGCTTCTGCGGGCCGCCGTTGGCCACGCGGCCATTGAGCAGCTTCTCGATACGGTCGAAGGCGTCGGCCTCGACGATGCGCAGCTGGTCGTTCAGGTCCAGGCGGTAGCGCTTGAGTTCATCGTCGATGATCTGCTGGGCGCGCTTGTCACGCTGGATGCCTTCACGGGTGAAGACCTGCACGTCGATCACGGTGCCTTGCGAGCCCTGGTCCACGCGCAGCGAGGTGTCCTTCACGTCGGAAGCCTTCTCGCCGAAGATGGCGCGCAGCAGCTTCTCTTCAGGCGTCAGCGTGGTCTCGCCCTTGGGCGTGACCTTGCCGACCAGCACATCGCCGGGCTGCACTTCCGCACCCACGTAGATGATGCCGGACTCGTCCAGGCGGTTGAGCTGCTGCTCGGACAGGTTCGGGATGTCGCGCGTGATTTCCTCGGCACCGAGCTTGGTGTCGCGGGCCATCACCACGAGTTCTTCGATGTGGATCGAGGTGTAGCGGTCTTCGGCCACCACGCGCTCGTTGATCAGGATCGAATCCTCGAAGTTGTAGCCGTTCCAGGGCATGAAGGCGATCAGCATGTTCTGACCGATGGCGATTTCGCCCAGGTCGGTCGATGCGCCGTCGGCCACCACGTCACCCTTGGCCAGCTTGTCGCCACGCTTGACGATGGGACGCTGGTGGATGTTGGTGTTCTGGTTGGAACGCTGGTACTTGATGAGGTTGTAGATGTCCACGCCGACTTCGCCGGCCACGGCTTCCGCATCGTTCACGCGGACCACGATGCGGGTGGCATCGACATAGTCCACGATACCGCCGCGGGTTGCCGTCACCACGGTGCCGGAGTCCACTGCCGCCACGCGCTCGATGCCCGTGCCCACCATGGGCTTTTCGGGACGCAGCACAGGCACGGCCTGACGCGACATGTTGGCGCCCATCAATGCGCGGTTCGCGTCATCGTGCTCCAGGAACGGAATCAGCGAGGCAGCCACCGACACGATCTGTGCGGGCGACACGTCCATGTACTGAACGCGCTCGGCAGACACCAGGGTCGAATCACCCTTTTCGCGCGCCGACACCAGGTCGCCGATCAGGCGGCCTTCGGCATCCAGCTCGGCGTTGGCCTGGGCGATGATGTACTTGCCTTCCTCGATGGCCGACAGGTAGTCGATCTCCATCGTGACCTTGCCGTCGGCCACCCGGCGGTACGGCGTCTCGATGAAGCCGTACTCGTTCAGGCGGGCGTACAGGGCCAGCGAGTTGATCAGGCCGATGTTCGGGCCTTCAGGCGTTTCGATAGGGCAGACGCGGCCGTAGTGGGTCACGTGCACGTCGCGCACTTCGAAGCCTGCACGCTCGCGGGTCAGACCGCCCGGGCCCAGGGCCGAGACGCGACGCTTGTGCGTGATTTCGGCCAGAGGGTTGGTCTGGTCCATGAACTGCGACAGCTGCGACGCACCGAAGAATTCCTTCAGGGCGGCCGAAATCGGCTTGCTGTTGATCAGGTCATGGGGCATCAGCGGCTCTTGCTCGGCCTGGCCCAGACGCTCCTTCACAGCCTTCTCGATACGTGCCAGGCCGGTGCGGTACTGGTTTTCGGCCAGTTCGCCCACGCAACGCACACGGCGGTTGCCCAGGTGGTCGATATCGTCGACTTCGCCCTTGCCGTTGCGCAGATCCACCAGGATCTTGACCACGGCCAGGATGTCCTCGTTGGACAGCACCATGGGGCCGGTGGCGCCATCGCGGCCGACCTTGGCGTTGAACTTCATCCGGCCCACGCGCGAAAGGTCGTAGGTGTCGGGGTTGTAGAACAGGCGCTGGAACAGGGCCTGCACGGCGTCTTCGGTCGGCGGCTCGCCGGGGCGCATCATGCGGTAGATGGCCACGCGTGCAGCGAACTCATCCACGGTTTCGTCGGTGCGCAGGGTCTGCGAGATGTAGGCGCCCTGGTCCAGCTCATTCGTGTAGATGCACTGCAGCTCCTGGATGCCGGCGCTGCGCAGCTTCTTGAGCAGGGACTCGGTCAGCTCTTCATTGGCCTTGGCGATGATCTCGCCCGTGTCCGGATCGACGATGTTCTTGGCGACCACGCGGCCGATCAGGAAATCTTCGGGGACGCTGATGAACTTGGTGCCCGACTGCTCCAGCTCACGCGTGTGGCGAGCAGTGACGCGCTTGTCCTTGGCGACCACGACCTTGCCCGACTTGTCGGTGATGTCGAAGCGCGCGACTTCCCCGCGCAGGCGCTCGGAGACGAACTCCATCTGCGCGCCCGAATCCATGAGGCGGAAGTTGTCGTTGACGAAGAAGTTGGCCAGGATCGATTCCGGCGTCAGGCCAATGGCCTTCAGCAGAATGGACACGGGCATCTTGCGGCGACGGTCGACGCGGAAGAACAGCAGGTCCTTGGGATCGAACTCGAAGTCCAGCCACGAGCCGCGGTAAGGAATGATGCGTGCCGAGAACAGCAGCTTGCCCGAGCTGTGGGTCTTGCCCTTGTCGTGCTCGAAGAACACGCCAGGCGAGCGGTGCAGCTGCGAGACGATGACACGCTCGGTGCCGTTGATGATGAACGAGCCCTTTTCGGTCATCAGGGGCACTTCGCCCATGTAGACCTCTTGCTCCTTGACTTCCTTGACCACCTTGGACTGCGAGGTCGAAGACTCACGGTCATAGATGATCAACTGGACCTTGGCGCGCACGGCGGAGGCGAACGTCAGACCACGGGTCTGGCACTCGCGCACATCGAAAGCAGGCTTGGCGAGGTTGTACTCGACGAACTTCATCTCCACAAAACCGTTGTGGGAGACGATGGGGAAGGCGGAGTTGAAGGCCGCTTGCAGGCCTTCGATGGTGCGTTTTTTGGGGGCTACATCTGACTGCAAGAATGCGGTATATGCATCTTTTTGCATCTGCAGCAGGTAAGGCACTTCGAGCACGCTGTCGCGGCTCCCGAAGCTTTTGCGGATTCGCTTGCGTTCGGTGTAAGAATAGGCCATGAGATCTCCGGGCAAAGACATGAGTCCTGGGTCTGCGACGACTGCCCCACATGGAAAGCTCCCTGCGGGCTTGGCGGTTGGCCACTACCAACCATGGCTGACGGCGATGCGTTGCACATCGCCCGAACCAAGGCATCTTCTGCTGTCGGGTTGTCAGAAGACACTAAAAAACAGACTGTGCTGACTGCTTTTTAGTGTGCTCTATGGATCAGCGCTCCACAAGCGCCAAAGGCTGGAGGCCCTTTTTCGGAGCCTCCAGCCCTTGAGGGGACTGAATTACTTCAGTTCAGCCTTGGCACCGGCTTCCACCAGCTTCTTCACAGCGGCTTCAGCGTCAGCCTTGGCAACGCCTTCCTTGACGTTCTTGGGAGCGCCGTCGACCAGGTCCTTGGCTTCCTTCAGACCCAGGCCGGTGATTTCACGCACGGCCTTGATGACGGAAACCTTGTTCGCGCCGGCTTCGGTCAGCACAACGTTGAACTCGGTCTTTTCTTCTGCAGCAGCAGCGCCGCCAGCAGCGCCGCCAGCAGCGGGAGCAGCCATAGCGGCAGCGCTCACGCCAAACTTCTCTTCAATGGCCTTCACCAGGTCATTGAGTTCCAGGACCGTCATGCCGTCGAGCGCGGTCAGAAATGCGTCTTTATCGAATGCCATTTTGATTTCCTAACAATATTGGTTAACTGCCGCGCGCTCAGGCTGCGACTGCTTCGGCTGCCGGTTCTTCGGCAGAGCCTTCGCTCTTCTTTGCCGCCAGGGCGCCCAGCACAACGGCCGTACGCGAGATAGGCGACATCAGCAAGCCACACAGTTGTGCCAGCAGAACTTCCTTCGAGGGGATGTTCGCCAGTTGCTTCACACCGTTCACGTCCAGGGCCTTGCCTGCAAACGCACCACCGCGGATCACCAGCTTGTCGTTGGTTTTCGCGAAGTCGGCCACCACCTTGGCGGCGGCCACTGCGTCTTCAGAGAAGCCATAGATCAGAGGGCCGGTCATCTGGTCGGCGACAACGTCAAACTGGCTGCCAGCCACAGCACGGCGGGCCAGCGTGTTCTTCAACACGCTCAGGCTCACACCCTTGCTGCGAGCATCAGAACGCAGTTTGGTCATGTCGGCGACCGTGATGCCGCGGTATTCCGCGATCACAAGCGTTTGAGCTTTTGCGGCGAGGCTGGTCACTTCATTGATGACCGCTTCTTTCTCACTGCGATTAAGACTCAAGGTCTACTCCTTCAAATGCGCACTCGGGGCAAGCCCCTCATGCGCGCTCTTGTTGCAGCGACCAACTGTTTTGGAAATGCATCCATCTGCAGCGGGATCGCCATCTGCGTTGGCCCCGGGGGTTTAAGTGCCGCAAGGCACACCAACGGTCTTGGATGACCCGGCGCATCGCTGCACCGGCCCACCACTGAGGCACCCCGAAAGGTGTCTCAAGATTTCTTGGCTATCAGGCCGAGATGGTTTGCGTGTCGACGCGAACGCCCACACCCATGGTCGACGAAACAGCGACCTTGCGCAGGTACAGGCCCTTGCTCGAAGCGGGCTTGGACTTGTTCAGGGCGTCGATCAGCGCAGCCAGGTTGCCTTGCAGCTTCTCGTTGTCGAACGAGCGGCGGCCGATGGTGGCGTGGATGATGCCGGCCTTGTCGACGCGGTATTGCACCTGACCAGCCTTGGCGTTCTTCACAGCCGTGGCCACATCGGGAGTCACCGTGCCAACCTTGGGGTTGGGCATCAGGCCGCGCGGGCCCAGGATCTGGCCCAGCGTACCGACAACGCGCATGGCGTCGGGGGCAGCGATGACCACGTCGAAGGGCATGTCGCCAGCCTTCACGCGGGCAGCCAGGTCGTCCATGCCGACCACGTCGGCGCCGGCAGCCTTGGCTTCTTCAGCCTTGGCGCCTTGGGCGAACACAGCCACGCGGGCAACCTTGCCGGTGCCATGGGGCAGCACGACAGCGCCGCGAACCACTTGGTCAGACTTCTTGGCGTCCACGCCCAGTTGCACGGCCACGTCGATGGATTCATCGAACTTGGCGGTTGCAGCATCCTTCACCAGCGCAACTGCGTCAGCGAAAGCGTACAGCTTGGTGGACTCCACCTTGCCCTGGAGAGCCTTTTGCTTCTTGGTCAACTTGGCCATTTACACGCCCTCCACAATCACGCCCATCGAGCGAGCCGAACCAGCCAGCGTACGCACGGCGGCGTCCACGTCAGCAGCGTTCATGTCCTTCAGCTTGGTGTTGGCGATCTCTTCCAGCTGAGCGCGGGTGATCTTGCCGACCTTGTTCTTCAGGGGGTTGGAAGAACCCTTGTCCAGCTTGATGGCCTTCTTGATCAGCACAGTCGCCGGAGGCGTCTTGATGATGAAGGTGAAGCTCTTGTCCGCGAAGGCCGTGATGACCACGGGCAGGGGCAGTCCGGGCTCGACACCTTGGGTCTGGGCGTTGAACGCCTTGCAGAATTCCATGATGTTGAGGCCGCGCTGACCCAGCGCAGGACCGATCGGGGGAGAGGGATTGGCCTTACCAGCTGGCACTTGCAGCTTGATGAAGCCGACGATTTTCTTCGCCATTGAATGCTCCTTGCGGGTATAGCGCCGCCGGCCCAACCAACAACAGTTGCAGCCGACAGCTCCCCGGGGGTTAAAAGACTCTTGTGAGAACGCTCTGCACCAAGCCTAAAAATGCAGAGCCAGAGATTGTAAGCGGTAACTCAGGTTTTTTCAACCTGGGCAAATTCAAGCTCGACCGGCGTGGAGCGACCGAAGATCATCACGGAGACGCGCAGACGGCTCTTCTCGTAGTTGACTTCTTCGACAGAGCCGTTGAAGTCCGTGAACGGACCTTCCTTGACACGCACCAGCTCGCCGGGCATGAACTCGACCTTGTGGCGCGGTTTTTCCGTGCCTTCCTGCATCTGGCTGACGATCTTGCGCACTTCCTCTTCGGAAATCGGCGCAGGACGGTTCTTGGCACCGCCCACGAAACCCGTCACCTTGCTGGTGTGCTTGACCAAGTGCCAGGTGTCGTCGTCCATGACCATCTCGACGAACACGTAGCCAGGGAACAGACGGCGCTCGGTAGTGCGGCGCTGGCCATTCTTCATTTCCACCACTTCTTCAGTAGGGACAAGAATGCGACCGAACTTGGACTGCATGTCAGAGCGCGCGATGCGCTCGATGATGTTGCGCTCAACCGCCTTTTCCATGCCGGAGTAGGCATGGACGATGTACCAGCGCAGATCCGGATTGGCAGGCGCTGCCCCTCCGTCGTTCACACCCGTTTCGACAGCATCCATTACTTCCTCCAGCCCAAAATCAGGTCGTACAAGACCCACTCAAGCGTCTTGTCCGTGAACCACAGGAACAAGGCCATGATGACGACAAAGCCGAAGACGTACAAGGTCATCTGCATGGTTTCCTTGCGCGTCGGCCAGACGACCTTCTTGACTTCGCGCCAGGCATCCTGGGCAAAGCTCACGAAACGCTTTCCGGGCTCGGAAACAAGGAACGTGCCAGCAGCTGCAGCCAGGCCGACCAGCAGCACCAGCCACTGGACGATGGGCCCTTGCTTGCTCAGCAGATAGAAACCTGCGATCGCAGCAACGACTAAAGCCGCGACTGCGGCAAGCTTGGCTTTGTCAGCTCCGGAGCTGACCGTTTCAACCTGAGTAGTGGCCATAATCCATTTCTAATGCGCATCTTTTGCGCAACGCCAAGACACCGAAGCCCGCTTTGGGGCGGGCTCGTTGCGATTCCACCATCAGGTGGCAGGGGCAGTAGGAATCGAACCTACAACCTTCGGTTTTGGAGACCGACGCTCTGCCAATTGAGCTATACCCCTACGAATCAATTAGGCAATGATCTTGGCAACCACGCCAGCGCCCACGGTACGGCCACCTTCGCGGATGGCGAAGCGCAGACCTTCTTCCATGGCGATGGGGGCGATCAGCTTGACGGTGATCGACACGTTGTCGCCAGGCATCACCATTTCCTTGTCGGCGGGCAGCTCGATGGAGCCGGTCACGTCGGTCGTGCGGAAATAGAACTGGGGACGGTAGTTGTTGAAGAACGGAGTGTGGCGACCACCTTCGTCCTTGGACAGCACGTACACCTCAGCCGTGAAGTGGGTGTGGGGCTTGATGGAGCCGGGCTTGCACAGCACTTGGCCGCGTTCCACGTCTTCACGCTTGGTGCCGCGCAGCAGCAGACCCACGTTGTCGCCAGCTTGACCTTGGTCCAGCAGCTTGCGGAACATTTCCACGCCGGTGACGATGGTCTTCTGGGTGTCGCGGATACCGACGATTTCGATTTCTTCGCCGACCTTGATGATGCCGCGCTCGATACGGCCAGTCACCACGGTGCCACGGCCAGAGATCGAGAACACGTCTTCCACGGGCATTGCGAAGGCACCGTCCACAGCGCGCTCGGGCGTGGGGATGTAGGAGTCCAGTGCTTCAGCCAGGCGCAGGATGGCAGCTTCGCCCTTGTCGGACTGGTCGCCTTCCAGGGCCAGCTTGGCCGAGCCGCGGATGATGGGGGTGTCGTCGCCGGGGAAGTCGTACTTGGCAAGCAGCTCGCGCACTTCCATTTCGACCAGCTCCAGCAGCTCTTCGTCGTCCACCATGTCGCACTTGTTCAGGAACACGATGATGTAGGGCACGCCCACCTGACGGGCCAGCAGGATGTGCTCGCGGGTCTGGGGCATGGGGCCGTCAGCGGCCGAGCACACCAGGATGGCGCCGTCCATTTGAGCAGCGCCGGTGATCATGTTCTTGACGTAGTCGGCGTGGCCGGGGCAGTCAACGTGAGCGTAGTGGCGACCGGCCGTTTCGTACTCGACGTGGGCGGTGTTGATCGTGATGCCGCGAGCCTTTTCTTCAGGTGCTGCGTCGATCTGGTCGTAAGCCTTGGCTTCGCCGCCGAACTTCTTGGACAGAACGGTAGCGATAGCAGCCGTCAGGGTCGTCTTGCCGTGGTCCACGTGACCGATGGTGCCAACGTTGACGTGCGGCTTGGTACGCTCGAATTTTGCTTTAGCCATTTTTCCGACTCCGAAAAAAATCTAAATCACTACAACAGGATTTGGCGCAACCCCATCTAGCGAGCGCACCAGAGATAATGGTGCCCATGGGCAGGATCGAACTGCCGACCTCTCCCTTACCAAGGGAGTGCTCTACCACTGAGCCACATGGGCCTTGAGGCTGCCGAAGCAATCTCAAAAAACTTTGCTCGCCAACTGGAGCGGGAGACGGGAATCGAACCCGCGTCATTAGCTTGGAAGGCTAGGGTTCTACCATTGAACTACTCCCGCACAGATTGACTGCACGTCGCCATCTTTTCAGATGACTTCTCTTCTTCACCATTACTGGTGGAGGGGACTGGATTCGAACCAGTGTAGGCGTAAGCCAACAGATTTACAGTCTGCCCCCTTTAGCCACTCGGGCACCCCTCCGAAGAGATTTGAATTCTAGCACCGTTTTTTTCGTCAGAAAAATTTCAGTGCATTTTTTTCTCAGGCCACCTGGGCGATCCAAGAAAAATTGTGGTGCGGCTGGCGGGGATCGAACCCACGACCCTTGGCTTCGGAGGCCAATACTCTATCCACTGAGCTACAGCCGCTCAGGGCATCGCTGCCCTGCACAAGCCGAGCATTGTCGCATGACTTTGCCCCGGCACGTCCAAGCCCCCAGGACCCGGCGCTATTGCGCCTGCGGCACCGTGAAGCCCAATCCCCGCAGGCAGACATCCACCGCCTGCGCGCCCACCTGCTTGAGATCGAAGGCCCTTCCCAGCAGCCAGCTCTGCAACAGGCCATCGAACATGGCGCACAGCGCGATCGATGCCTGGGGAGCCGGCATGGACATGGTCACCGCATGGCTTTCGGCAGCCGCGCGCAGCGCCAGCTCCAGTTGCGCGGAAAAGGAGTCCAGCGCGGCACGGTTGCGCTCCTGCACGGGCATGAGCTCGCCCACGTATTCCACCTTGAGCAGCAGGATCTCGAAGACACGCCGCGTGCTGTCGTCATCGGCGATGCGCCCGAAGACCACAGCCATCAGGCGCCGCACATATTCCAGTGCATCGCACTCCGAATCGTCCTCGCAGTCGCTGTAGGCCGCCTGCTCCAGCGGGAGCGTGACGCGGTCCAGCATGGCGTAGAAGAGATCCAGCTTGTCCTTGAAATGCCAGTAGACCGCACCGCGCGTGGCGCCGGCTCGCTGGGCAATCTCGTTGAGCGAGGCCCGGGCGACACCCTGTTCGTAGAACACTTGCTCCGCAGCGTCCAGCAGACTGTTGCGCGTTGCAAACGCATCTTCTTTCGTTCGTCGTGCCAAGATGTATTTCCTTCCATCGTTGAGCCCGGCCATGCCACGCTACGCCATGCTTCGCGCCGCCTTGCAGCAACAGCGGTCATTATACATTCATGTATGTATGTATAATCCGCGACTTGCCCGTGGACACGGGCGTTCCGGATAGCGCTGACCGGAACGTCAACATCGTTATTTGATTCAGCACAAGGACCCATCATGCCCAGCACACGCAGCAATGTGTCAGCCGCTCCGTCCCCTTACAGCAGTCTGCGCCTCACCACCGTGGCCCTGGCCGTCACTGCCGCAATGGCCATGGCGGCCTGCGGGAAAAAGCCCGAAGAAAAAGCTGCCGCGCAGCAGCAGATGCCCGCCGTGCCGGTGGGCGTGGTGGTCGCAACCCCCGCCGACGTGGGCCTTGTGACCGAACTCCCTGGCCGCGTGGATGCGCGCCGCGTGGCCCAGATCCGCGCCCGCAGCGCCGGCATCGTGCAGGAACGACTGTTCCGGGAAGGCAGCGATGTGAAGGCCGGCCAGGTGCTGTACCGCATCGACCCCGCTCCCTACCAGGCCACGCTGCAAAGCGCCAAGGCCACGCAGGCCCGCGCCGAAGCCAACCAGGCGCAGGCACTGGCGCAGCTGGAACGCTACCGCCCGCTGGTTGCCGCCAACGCCATCAGCAAGCAGGATTTCGTCAACGCCGAGGCAGCCTACAAGCAGGCCCAGGCCGATGTGGCGGCCGGCAAGGCGTCGGTGCGCACGGCCGAGATCAATCTGGGCTACACCAACGTCACGGCCCCCATCTCCGGCCGCATCGGCCAGTCGCTGGTAACCGAAGGCGCGCTGGTCGGCCAGGGCGAGGCGACTCCGCTGGCCGTGGTCCAGCAGATCAATCCTGTCTATGTGAACTTCACCCAGTCGTCCAGCGAGGCCTTCCGGCTACGCCGCGCGATGGAGCAGGGCAAGCTCAAGAAGGCCGATGGCGCCGAGGCTGCCAGCGTCGAGGTGCGCCTGGACGACGGCACGGCCTATGAACTCAAGGGCAAGCTGCTGTTCACCGACCTGACCGTGGACAGCTCCACCGGCCAGGTCACGCTGCGTGCCGAGGTGCCCAATCCCAAGGGATTGCTGCTGCCCGGCATGTATGTGCGTGTGCGCATGGAGCAGGCCCAGGCGTCCAACGCCATTGCCGTGCCCCAGCAGGCGGTGACGCGCACCGAGACCGGCGACACCGTGAGCGTGGTCAGCGACGACGGCAAGATCACCAAGCGCCAGGTGAAGGTGACCACGGCCCAGAACAACCAGTGGCTGGTCAGCGAAGGCCTGCAGGCGGGCGAGAAGGTCATGGTCGACGGCTTCCAGAAGCTGCAGATGCTGCCGCCCGGCACGCCGGTCAAGCCCGTGCCCTGGCAGCCCGAGGCCGCAGGTGCCCAGAAGCCGGCCGGCGCGGCAGCGCCAGCCCCGCAAGCCGCAGCCGATGCCAAGCCTGCGGACCAGGCAGACAAGAAGTAATCAAGGGGCTCAGCAATGGCCAAGTTCTTTATCGACAGACCGATCTTTGCATGGGTCGTCGCGCTATTCATCATCGTCCTCGGTGGTATCGCGCTGACCAAGCTTCCGATCGCTCAATACCCCAAGGTGGCTCCTCCGGCCATCGTCATCAACACCGCCTACCCAGGCGCGTCCGCGAAGGTGCTCGAAGACAGCGTGCTGTCCGTGATCGAGCGCGAGATGAACGGCTCGCCCGGTCTGGTCTACATGGAGTCGGTGGCCCAGGCCGATGGCACGGGCAGCATCACCATCAGCTTCGAGGCCGGCACCAACGTGGACCTGGCGCAGGTGGACGTGCAAAACCGCCTGTCGCGCGCCACGCCGCGCTTGCCTGCGTCCGTGACGCAGCAGGGCGTGCGCGTGGACAAGGCGTCGTCCAACTTCCTGCTGTTCATCATGCTGTCGTCCGAGGACGCCAAGGCCTATGACACCGTGGCCCTGGGTGACTACGCCTCGCGCAACATCGTTCCCGAAATCCAGCGTGTGGCCGGCGTGGGCCAGGCACAGCTGTTCGGTACCGAAAAGGCGATGCGCATCTGGTTCGATCCCGCCAAGCTGCAGGGCTACAAGCTCTCGGCCGAGGACGTGACGGCCGCCATCCGCAGCCAGAACGCCCAGGTGGCCAGCGGCGCCATCGGCGACCTGCCCAACATCACGGGCCAGAAGATCGCCGCCACGGTGACGGTGATGGGCCAGCTGTCTTCGATCGGCCAGTTCGAGAACATCGTGCTGCGCGCCAATCCCGATGGCTCCACCGTGCGCCTCAAGGACGTGGCGACCGTCGAGATCGGCGGCCAGGCCTACGCGACCTCCGCCCGCCTGAACGGCAAGGATGCCGTGGGTATCGGCGTCCAGCTGACGCCCAGCGGCAATGCGCTGGCGACCGCCAAGGCCGTGCATGCGCGCATGGAAGAGCTGCAGAAGTTCTTCCCCAAGGGCGTGAAGTACTCCATTCCCTACGACAGCTCCAAGTTCGTGAGCATCTCCATCGAGAAGGTCGCCCACACGCTGCTGGAAGCCATCGTGCTGGTGTTCCTGGTGATGTTCCTGTTCCTGCAGAACTGGCGCTACACGCTGATCCCGACCATCGTGGTGCCCATTGCACTGCTGGGCACCTTCGCGGTCATGCAGGCCGTGGGCTTCTCGATCAACGTGCTGGCCATGTTCGGCATGGTGCTGGTCATCGGCATCGTGGTGGATGACGCCATCGTGGTGGTGGAGAACGTCGAGCGCATCATGAGCGAGGAAGGCCTGCAGCCGCGCGAGGCCGCGATCAAGGCCATGGGCCAGATCTCGGGCGCCATCGTGGGCATTACGCTGGTGCTGATCGCGGTGTTCATACCGCTGGCCTTCTTCGCGGGGTCCACCGGCAATATCTACCGGCAGTTCTCCATCGTGATGGTGGCCTCCATCAGCTTCTCGGCCTTCATGGCGCTGACGCTGACACCGGCCCTGTGCGCAACGCTGCTCAAGCCCGTGGAAGCCGGTCACCACCACGAGAAGAAGGGCTTCTTCGGCTGGTTCAACCGCACGTTCGCACGCTCGGCCAAGTCCTACGAGGGCTGGGTGGCCCGACTGCTCAAGCGCTCGGTGCTGATGATCGGCGTGTACCTGGCCGTGATCGCGGGCGCCGTGGTGGTGTTCCGTGGCCTGCCGACCTCGTTCCTGCCGACCGAGGACCAGGGCTACTTCATCGTCAACGTGCAACTGCCCCCTGGCGCCGCCAAGGAGCGCACGCTGGAGGTGATGAAGCAGGTGGAAGAAGCCGTGCTGCCGCAGCCCGAAGTGGCCAACATGGTCAGCGTGCTGGGCTTCAGCTTCTCCGGCCAGGGCCAGAACGCCGCCCTCGCCTTCGTGCCGCTCAAGGACTGGTCCGAGCGCAAGGGAGCGAACTCCACGGTGGACGCCATGACGGGCCGCATCATGGGCATGACGTCGGGCATCCGCGATGCCTTCGTGTTCGCCGTGAACCCGCCGCCCATTCCCGAACTGGGCAACGCCGTGGGCTTCTCGTTCCGCCTGCAGGACCGTGCCGGCCACGGGCACGATGCGCTGATCAATGCCCGCAACATGATGCTGGGCATGGCCGGGCAGAGCAAGGTGCTGGCCGGCGTGCGTCCCGATGGTCTGGAGGACGCGCCCCAGCTGCGCATCGAGATCGACCGCGACAAGGCCAACGCCCTGGGCGTGGACTTCACCTCGATCAATGCCGCGCTGTCCACGGCGCTGGGCTCGTCCTACGTCAATGACTTCCCCAACCAGGGTCGTCTGCAGCGCGTGATCGTGCAGGCCGATGCTCCGGCCCGCATGCAGCCCGACGACCTGCTGCGCCTGAACGCGCGCAATGCCAAGGGCGATCCGGTGCCGCTGTCCACGTTCGCGACCACCAAGTGGGTCAAGGGCGCCCAGCAGACGGTGCGCTACAACGGCTACCCAGCCGTGCGCATCGAAGGCTCGGCCGCACCGGGCTTCAGCTCGGGCGATGCCATGGACGAGATGGAAAAGCTGGCTGCCAAGCTGCCCGAAGGCTTCGGCTTCGAGTGGACCGGCCAGTCGCGTGAGGAAAAGCTGGCGGGCTCGCAAGCCATCTTCCTGTACGCCTTCGCCATCCTGGCCGTGTTCCTGTGCCTGGCCGCCCTGTATGAAAGCTGGTCGATTCCGCTGTCGGTGATTCTGGTCGTGCCGCTGGGTCTGCTGGGCGTGGTGCTTGCCACCTTGCTGCGCAACTACTCCAACGACGTGTACTTCCAGATCGGACTGGTGACGGTGATCGGCCTGTCGGCGAAGAACGCGATCTTGATCGTGGAGTTCGCCAAGGACCTGCAGGCCGAAGGCAAGGGACTGATCGAGGCTGCGCTGGAAGCCGCCCACCTGCGGTTCCGCCCCATCATCATGACCTCGCTGGCCTTCGGCCTGGGCGTGGTGCCTCTGGTGATCGCCACGGGCGCGAGCTCGGCCAGCCAGCGTGCCATCGGCACCGGCGTGCTCGGCGGCATGATCACCGGCACCGTGCTGGCCGTGCTGTTCGTGCCCACCTTCTTCGTCGTGGTGCGCAAGCTGTTCAAGGGCAAGATCAAAACGCACAACCCGCCGTCCACACCGGCCGGCAAGGAGGCCTTGAGCCATGATTAATCGCAGTACCCCGGTGGCCATCGCCACCGCCGTGCTCCTGGCGGGATGCTCGCTCATCCCCACCTACGAGCGCCCTGCCGCTCCGGTCGCGGCGCAGTACACCCGCGCGAACGCCACCGCTGCGGCGGAAGGCGGCACGGCTGCAGCGCAGCTGCCCTGGCAGGATTTCTTCCAGGACGCACGCCTGCAGCAGCTGGTTCGCACCGCGCTGGACAACAACCGAGACCTGCGCGTGGCCGCGCTCAACATCGAGCGCGCCCAGGCCCAGTACCGGATCACGCGCGCCGACCAGTTCCCGACGGTCGGTGCAGGCGTCAACGCCAGCCGCGCCCCGAACACCACGGGCTCGGGCGCCAAGTACGTCAACAGCTACCAGGTGGGCCTCGCCGTCACTTCCTGGGAACTGGACTTCTTCGGCCGCATCGGCAGCCTGAAGGAAGCGGCCCTGGCCCAGTACCTGGCGACCGAGGAGGCACGCCGCGCCGCGCAGACCAGCCTGGTGGCCGCTGTGGCCAGCGGCTGGTACACGCTGCTGGCCGACGAGCAGCTGCTGAAGATCTCGCGCGACACGCTGCGGACCCGTGAAGAGTCGATCAAGCTGACCAAGCTGCGCTTCGACACGGGCGTGGCGTCCGAGCTGGACTACCGCCAGGCCGTCTCGCTGACCGAGGCTGCACGCGCCACGCTGGCGCAGCAGCAGCGCCAGCGCGCCCTGGACGAGAATGCCCTGGTGCTCTTGCTGGGCCAGGCGCTGCCAGCGGACGTGGTCGCCAGCCTGGGCTCCAGCCAGGGCCTGCGCGACACGGCCGACCTGCCCGCCGTGCCGGCCGGCCTGCCTTCGGACCTGCTCACGCAGCGGCCCGACATTCGCCAGGCCGAGCAGCAGCTGATCAGTGCCAACGCCAACATCGGTGCCGCGCGTGCAGCCTTCTTCCCGCGCATCACGCTGACGGGGCAGTTCGGCACGGCCAGCAACGAGCTGTCGGGCCTGTTCAAGAGCGGCAGCTGGGGCTTCACCCTCGCTCCATCCGCCCTCCTGCCCATCTTCGATGCGGGCCGCAATTCGGCCAATCTGGCTGCGGCCAAGGTCGAGCGCGAAGTGGCCATCGCCCAGTACGAGAAGTCCATCCAGAGCGCCTTCCGCGAGGTCTCCGACGCACTGGACAGCCAGGGCACGCTGCGTGACCAGATCATGGCCCAGCGCGCCCAGCTCGAAGCCGAGCAGGCACGCCTGAAGCTGTCCGACCTGCGCTACAGCAACGGCGTGGCCAGCTACCTGGACCTGCTGGATGCACAGCGCACCCTGTTCGCGCTGGAGCAGTCCACCGTGAGCGTGCGTCTGGCGCAGCTGCTCAACCAGATCGAGCTGTACAAGGCGCTTGGCGGCGGCTGGACCGACAGGACAGCGACAGCAGCGGCAGCCACGCCGGCTACCGCGCCCGCGCAGTAAGACCCAAGGCAGGCATCTGCCGCGCCCACCGCACAGAGGTGTTCTCCGCAAGGTGAACACCTCTTTTTCATGGCGCGCGGAAAGCATTTGCCATTTGCTTGATCCATCTCATGGCATATGTGCGCCCCAGGTCAACCCGGGTCTGCGCGCAGTGTCTGCAAGAGGCCCGTCGATATAATTTGTTGTTGACTCACGCCCCCACAACACAAGAGGACTTCATGAGCGCAACCCACACCGAAGAAGCCCATACGGGCCCGATCAAGAACCCCAAGCAGCTGCTGATGGCGGTGTTTTTCTCGTTCGTGGTTCCGGTGTTCGTGATCATCGGCCTCGTGCAATACGTGAGCTCGGCCGACAAGGCCGGCGCCGGCGCTTCCCAGACCGAAATGGCCAAGGCCCAGCGGCTGCAGAAAATCGGCCTCGTGGAAATCCGGGATGCCAATCGCCCGCTGCGCTCGGGTGAAGAAGTCTTCAAGGGTCAATGCGCGGCCTGCCATGCCACAGGTGCCGCAGGTGCTCCCAAGTTCGCGGATGCCGCGGCCTGGGGCCCGCGCCTGGCACAAGGTCTGGAAGGTCTGGTGCACTCGGCCCTCAAGGGCAAGGGAGCGATGGCGCCTCAAGGCGGCGGCGATTTCAACGACACCGAAATTGCCCGTGGCGTGGTCTACATGGCCAATGCCGCAGGTGGCAAGTTTGAAGAGCCCAAGGCCCCGGCCGCAGAAGGCGCTGCAGCAGAAGGTGCAGCGGCACCCGCCAACTGAGCAAGGCCCAGGATGCCTGGCACCAACCGGCTTCGGCCGGTTTTTTCATGCCCGGGCCGGACTGCGCACAAAACCGTAGCGTTGCGGCAACGTCTGTGCCGGCACCTCTTCACAGGCAGGCAGCATGCCGGCGTCCAGCGCGGCAGCGGCATCGACCATGTCCTGCGTATGGACCAGGCCCAGGCCGGAGGGCATGGCCAGATACAGACGCCCTGTCTCATCCATCAAAACCTCCTTGATGTCTGCGGCCTGCAGCTCTGCCCCTGTATGGCTGTGCATCTGCAGGCGCTCGCCATCCCAGCGCAGCCGCCATATCCAGGGTGTGCTTTCCAGTTCCACATACACGCGCTGGGGACCATTCTGGAAAAACCACCGACCGTCGGGCTCGGCAAGATAGTTGCGGGCGATGAAGTCCGCCAGCTTTTCGTTGCGCACCTCCGCGCCCTTGGCTCCCGGGATGCCGCTGTCGAAAGCGCCGCAGGCCTGGGCCTCTTCATCGCGCAGATACCAGCGCCCGCGCTCGTCCAGCCCCAGCCAGCCGCTGCAGGCGGGCACATGGGGCCATTTGGCCATGGCCTGCTTCACGATATCGTCCATTGCATTCATCCTTGTTCGCTGTCTGCCAGCCACTGCGTGACGGCCTGCGGCATGCCCAGTACATGCCCTGGCCAATGTCCCTGTGCAAAACCCACATGACCGCCATGCGGCGGTTGCCACAGCGTAACCCGTGGGCCGACCTCGCCTGGCCCTGGCAGGCTGCATGCAGGGACAAAGGGATCGTCCAGCGCATTGAGCAGCAGCGCAGGCACGGCAATGCTGCCCAGCACAGGCTTGGCTGCCGCCCGGCGCCAGTAGTCGTGCGCATCGAGAAAGCCATGCACGGGTGCCGTGAACGCGTCATCGAACTCCTTCAGATCGCGCGCGCGCACCGCGGCATCGCGGTCGAAGAGGCCGGGAAATTGCGCCCATTTGACCCGCGCCTTGGGCACCAGCGTGCGCAGGAACATGCGTGTGTAGATCCAGCGGTTCAGACCCTGCCCCAGCGCCATGCCGCCAGCCGCCAGGTCCAGCGGCGCACTCACCGCCGCAAGGGCCTGGACTACCTCGGCCGCCTTGTCTGCCTGCAGACCGGCCCAGCGCGCAAGCGCATTGCCGCCCAGGGAAACACCCACGACATGGAGCGGGCGGGAGGACCGTGCGCGCAGGCGGCGCAGTATCCAGTCCACCTCCTGCACATCGCCCGAGTGATAGGCGCGCGGCCCCCGGTTGACCTCGCCGCTGCAGCCGCGAAAGTGCGGCACGGCCATGTGCCAGCCACGCTGCGCGGCCACCCAGGCCATGGCCTGGGCATAGTGGCTGTTCGCCGAGCCTTCAAGGCCATGGAAAAGCACCAGCCATGGCGCGTCTGCAGGCAGGGTGGAAGCACCGCCGAAGGCGACATCGATGAAGTCCCCATCCGGGGTATCCCAGCGCTCCCAGCGCCAGGCGGGCGCCGCCTGGCCCACCGGCCAGCGGCGCGCGAACAGTGCCGGCCAGATGGTCTGGGCGTGGCCCCCGGGCAACCAGTTCGCCGCCGTGAATTCGTGCATAAAAGCCCTGTTAGCAGTCCTTGCCACACCGCTGCGCAATGGCCTTTGCCCTACAGGGCAGCAGGCCGGGCGCGCAGCACAATCGCCAGCATTGCGCATGCATCGTGCGCGATACTGTTTTCCATTGTCGCTTTCAGGTTGCCATCTTATGAAACGTCTACTTGCCACGCTTGCCACCGTCCTGGCATTGACCGGCTGCGGCTACAACGACTTCCAGCGTCTTGACGAACAGACCAAGTCGGCCTGGAGCGAAGTGCTCAACCAATACCAGCGCCGTGCCGACCTGGTGCCCAACATCGTGGCCTCGGTCAAGGGCGAGGCCAATTTCGAGCAGGAAACCCTGACCAAGGTGGTGGAGGCACGCGCGAAGGCCACCTCCATCCAGGCCACGCCCGAGCTGGTCAACAACCCCGAGGCCTTCAACAAGTTCCAACAGGCGCAGGGCGAGCTGTCCAGTGCCCTGTCGCGGCTGATGGTGGTGGCCGAGCGCTATCCCCAGCTGCAGGCCAACCAGGGCTTCCGCGACCTGCGCGTGACGCTGGAGGGCACGGAGAACCGCATCACCGTGGCGCGCAACCAGTACATCCAGGCCGTGCAGTCCTACAACGTGCTGGCGCGCAGCTTTCCGACCAATCTGACGGCCAAGGTTTTCAGCTACGAACCCAAGCCCAGCTTCAGCGTGCAGAACGAGGCCGAAATCTCCCGTCCGCCCACGGTGGACTTCGGCAACAAGTAAGCCGTGACCATGTCCCTGGTGCCACTGTGGCGCATGCTTTGCGCCCTTGTCCTGACCATGCTGCTGCTGCCCGGGAGCACGCTGGCGCAGGCGCCGCAGCCCGTGCCGGCCCTCTCGGCGCGGCTCATCGACCAGACGGGCACGCTGTCGGCCGATGAGGCACGCGCCATTGAGGACAGGCTGCGCGGCATCGAACAGAAGTCGGGCTCGCAGGTCGTCGTGCTGATGGTGGCCACCACCGCGCCCGAGGACATTGCCGCCTATGCCTGGCGCTTGGCCAGTGACTGGAAGATTGGCCGCCGCGACGTGGGCGACGGCCTGTTGGTGGTGATTGCCAAGAACGACAGGCGCATGCGCATGGAAGTGGCCCGCGCGCTGGAAGGCGCGATCCCCGACCTGGCGGCCGCGCGCATCATCGACCAGCAGATGGCACCGCGCTTTCGCCAGGGGGACTATGCGGGCGGCATCACCGCTGCGCTGGACCAGGTGGCAGCGCGCATTGCGGGCGAGCAACTGCCGGCGCCCTCCTCCAGCCCCCAGTCTTCCAAAAGCCCGGACAGGGGCTTCGACATGGAAGACCTGATGCTGTTCTTCTTCTTCGGCGTGGCCGTGGTCGGCCCCATCCTGCGCTCGGTGCTGGGCCGGCCACTGGCCTCCGTGCTGGCGGGGGCAGGCGCCGGCATTGCCGCCTATGTGGTGACGGCCAGCCTGCTCGTCGCCGCAGGAGCGGGAGTCGTCGCGCTGCTGTTCACCCTGCTGGGAAGCGGCCGCTCCGGCAGGGGTGGCGGCGGTGGATGGGGCGGTGGTGGCGGCTTTGGCGGGGGCGGCGGCCGCAGCGGTGGCGGGGGCTTCAGCTCTGGCAGAGGCGGCAGTTTCGGGGGCGGCGGCGCCTCGGGGAGTTGGTGAGATGGCGGCTGCAATCACAGGCTTTGTACAGCGTCTGCTCCGGCTGCTGCGCCACCATTGGGCCGAAGGACAGTTGCGCCGTGCACTCCCGCCTGAAAGCCTGGCGGAGCTGGAGCGCCTAATCACCATGAGCGAGCAGCGCCATACAGGCCAGATTCGCATCTGCGTCGAACCCGGACTGCCGCCCAGCTACCTGTGGCGCGACGCCACACCGCGCGAGCGCGCCATCACGCTGTTCGGCAAGCTGCGCGTCTGGGATACCGAACACAACAACGGTGCCCTGATCTATCTGCTGCTGGCCGACCACGCCATCGAAATCGTCGCCGACCGCGCCCTGGCGCGCACCCTGCCGGCGGAACAATGGCAAACGCTGATCAGCGACATGGGTGCCGCCTTTCAGGGCGGCCATTACGCCATGGGCATGACAGCAGCCCTGGAGCGCGTGAGCCTGCTGCTTGAAACCAACTTTCCGCGTGACCCGCTGCAGCCTGTGCACGATGGCAGCGACAATCTTCCCGATGCTGTCGTGATACAGCACCACTGAAAGGCAGGCAGGCTGCGCAGGCCGGGCCGAGCCACCCCCTTCATCAAGCTATCGCGGGCACGGAGGCTGTGATAGCGTCACGCCATTTCATCAAGGAGCATCCACACCATGAAGAACACCCTGGCCCGCCTGGGCCTGCTGGCCGCCGTGCTGACCCTGAGCGCCTGCGCAAGCCCCATCCTCGACGACTCGCAGGAATATGACTATGTACTCAGCTGCAAGCTGCGCGAAGACGACCCCAAGCGCTGCGAGCAACAGATCCGTGCCCTGTGCCCCGTGCCCGCCAAGGCCGTGACGCACAAGTCACGCACGGTGGACCCCAAGGACAATGCCGTGACCTACGTGTACCAGGCCCGCTGCGGCGACTGAGACGCCTGCGCACCATGAAAAAAGCCGCCCGAGGGCGGCTTTTTTGCGGCTGGTCCCGGGAGGGCTCAGCGCTTTTGGCGGAACTTGCGCAGGGCCGCGATCTGAGCGGCCATGACGGCCAGCTCGGACTGGGCACGCGCCAGATCGACTTCGCTCTTGGCGTTCTTCAGTGCTTCCTCGGCTTCGAGCTTGGCCTTCTCGGCCTTCTCGGCGTCCAGGTCGGCACCGCGGATGGCGGTGTCGGACAGCACGGTCACACAGTTGGGCTGCACTTCCAGGATGCCGCCGGCCACGAAGACGAACTCTTCGCTGCCGTCCGCCATCTCGATACGCACCGAGCCGGGCTTGATGCGCGTGATCAGCGGAGTGTGGCGGGGAAAAATGCCCAGTTCGCCGGATTCACCGGGCAGGGCGACAAAGCGCGCTTCACCGGAGAAGATGGACTCTTCGGCACTGACCACATCAACGTGGATGGTGTTCATCTTTGCTCCTCAGAAAAGGTGGGACTGGAACTTGGAACCGGCAGGGCCCAGATCGGGGACACCGAGCAAGGGCCACCCCGCAGCGAGGGTGTCGCCCCCCTCCCCCGCGAAGCGGGTAGAGAGGGGGAAGCGACGCAGTCGCTCAGGGGGTGCCGCAGGCTCAAGCCGCCAGTTTCTTGGCCTTCTCGAAGGCTTCGTCGATGGTGCCAACCATGTAGAAGGCCTGCTCGGGCAGGTGATCGCACTCGCCAGCGCAGATCATCTTGAAACCACGGATGGTTTCAGCCAGCGACACGTACTTGCCGGGAGCGCCAGTGAACACTTCGGCCACGTGGAAAGGCTGCGACAGGAAACGCTGGATCTTGCGGGCGCGGGCCACGGTCAGCTTGTCTTCGGGAGCCAGCTCGTCCATGCCCAGAATGGCGATGATGTCGCGCAGTTCCTTGTAGCGCTGCAGCGTGCCCTGCACTTCGCGGGCCACCTTGTAGTGCTCTTCACCCACGACTTGGGGGTCCAGCTGACGGCTGGTGGAGTCCAGCGGATCGACGGCGGGGTAGATACCCAGCGAAGCGATGTCACGCGACAGCACCACGGTCGAATCCAAGTGGGCGAACGTCGTGGCAGGCGAGGGGTCGGTCAAGTCATCGGCGGGCACGTAAACGGCCTGGATGGAAGTGATCGAACCGACCTTGGTCGAGGTGATGCGCTCTTGCAGGCGGCCCATTTCCTCGGCCAGCGTGGGCTGGTAGCCCACGGCGGAAGGCATGCGACCCAGCAGAGCGGACACTTCGGTACCGGCCAGCGTGTAGCGGTAGATGTTGTCCACGAAGAACAGCACGTCCTTGCCTTCGTCACGGAAGGCTTCGGCCATGGTCAGGCCGGTCAGCGCCACGCGCAGACGGTTGCCCGGGGGTTCGTTCATCTGGCCGTAGACCATGGCCACCTTGGAGTCGTTCAGCGACTCCTGGTTGACCACGCCGGCGTCCGACATTTCGTGATAGAAGTCATTGCCTTCGCGGGTACGTTCACCCACACCGGCGAACACCGACAGACCACCGTGGCCCTTGGCGATGTTGTTGATGAGTTCCATCATGTTCACGGTCTTGCCCACACCGGCGCCACCGAACAGACCCACCTTGCCGCCCTTGGCGAAGGGAGAGATCAGGTCGATCACCTTGATGCCGGTTTCCAGCAGTTCCTGCGAAGGCGACAGCTCGTCATAAGCCGGTGCCTTGCGGTGGATGGGAGCCGTCAGCGCCTGATCCACGGGACCGCGTTCGTCGATGGGGTTGCCCAGCACGTCCATGATGCGACCCAGCGTCGCCTTGCCCACGGGCACGGTGATGGGGTTGCCGGTGTTGGACACCATCAGGCCGCGACGCAGACCGTCGGACGAACCCAGGGCGATGGTACGCACAACGCCGTCACCCAGCAGTTGCTGCACTTCCAGCGTCAGGGCCGAGCCGTCGAGCTTCAGGGCATCGAACACCTTGGGCATTGCGTTGCGGGGGAACTCGACGTCCACCACAGCGCCAATACATTGAACAATCTTGCCTTGCACTTGAGCCATTTTTTGCTCCAATTAGTTTGTCTGTTGAGCTGCTTTACACAGCAGCGGCGCCAGCCACGATTTCCGACAGCTCGGTCGTGATCGCTGCCTGGCGCGTCTTGTTGTAGACCAGCTTCAACTCGCCAATGACGCTGCCTGCGTTGTCGGTAGCGGCCTTCATGGCCACCATGCGCGCCGATTGCTCGGACGCCATGTTTTCCGCGACAGCTTGGTAGACCAGGGACTCTGCGTAACGCACGAGCAGCTCGTCGATCACGGACTGCGCGTCGGGTTCGTAGATGTAGTCCCAGCTATGGCCAGACGTCTTCTCGGCCTGCATGCTCTCGGACGACAGGGGCAGCAACTGCTCCACCACCGATTCCTGCTTCATGGTGTTGATGAACTTGGTGTAGCTCAGGTACACCGCGCTCAGCTTGCCCGCTGCATATGCATCGAGCAGCACCTTCACAGGGCCGATCAGCTTTTCCAGATGGGGCGTATCGCCCAGACCCGTCGCGTGCGAAACCACCTTGGCGCCGACACGGTTCAGAAAGCCCAGACCCTTGTTGCCAATGGCCACTGCTTCTGCCGACACGCCTTGATCCTGCAGCTCCCGCAGCTTGGCCGTGACAGCACGCAACACGTTGGTGTTCATGCCGCCGCACAACCCCTTGTCCGTCGTCACCACGATGACGCCGGCTGTCTTTGCATCACCGTTCACTTGCATGAACGGGTGCACGTACTCGGGGTTGGCTTGGCCAAGATGGACTGCAATGTTGCGGATCTTTTCGCTGTACGGGCGTGCAGCCAGCATCCGTTCCTGCGCCTTGCGCATCTTGGATGCGGCCACCATTTCCATGGCTTTGGTGATCTTCTTGGTGTTTTCCACCGATTTGATCTTGCCGCGAATTTCCTTACCTGCTGCCATGATGGCTCCTCGTCCGGTTTAAGCGAACGACTTCTTGAACGCAGCGATGGCGGCGTTCAATTCGGCTTCGGAATCCTTGTCCATGGCCTTGGAAGCGTTCAGCTTGTCGATCAGGGCGCCGTGGCTGGTCTTCAGGAACTGGTGCAGACCAGACTCGAAAGCCAGCACTTGCTTGACCTGGATGTCGTCCATGTAGCCCTTGTTCACTGCGAACAGCGAAGCGCCCATCAAAGCGGTGGACAGGGGGCTGTACTGGGCCTGCTTGAGCAGTTCGGTCACGCGGGCACCGCGGTCGAGCTGCTTGCGGGTGGCTTCGTCCAGGTCGGAGGCGAACTGCGCGAAGGCAGCCAGCTCACGGTACTGTGCCAGGTCGGTACGGATACCGCCGGACTGGCCCTTGACCAGCTTGGTCTGTGCAGCACCACCGACGCGCGACACCGAGATACCGGCGTTGATGGCGGGGCGGATACCGGCGTTGAACAGGCTGGTTTCCAGGAAGATCTGACCGTCCGTGATCGAGATCACGTTCGTGGGCACGAAGGCCGACACGTCACCGGCCTGGGTTTCGATGATGGGCAGTGCCGTCAGCGAACCCGTCTTGCCCTTGACTTCACCCTTGGTGAAGGCTTCGACGTAGTCGGCATTCACGCGGGCTGCACGTTCGAGCAGGCGGCTGTGGAGATAGAACACGTCGCCGGGGAAGGCTTCGCGGCCCGGGGGACGGCGCAGCAGCAGCGAAACCTGGCGGTAGGCCACGGCTTGCTTGGACAGGTCGTCATAGACGATCAGGGCGTCTTCGCCGCGGTCGCGGAAGTACTCGCCCATCGTGCAGCCGGAGTAGGCCGACACGTACTGCATGGCAGCGGATTCGGAAGCGGTGGCAGCCACGACGATGGTGTATTCCATCGCGCCGGCCTGCTCCAGGGCACGCACCACGTTCTTGATCGAGGAAGCCTTCTGGCCGATCGCAACGTAGATGCAGGTAACGCCCTGACCCTTCTGGTTGATGATGGCGTCGATGGCCACGGCGGTCTTGCCGGTCTGGCGGTCGCCGATGATCAGTTCGCGCTGGCCACGGCCGACGGGCACCATCGAGTCGATGGACTTGATGCCGGTCTGCAGGGGCTGGTCCACGGACTGGCGTGCGATCACGCCGGGAGCGACCTTCTCGATCACGTCCGTCATCTTGGCGTTGATCGGGCCCTTGCCGTCAATCGGCTGACCCAGGGCGTTGACCACGCGGCCGATGAGTTCGGGGCCGACGGGCACTTCCAGAATGCGGCCCGTGCACTTGACGGTGTCGCCTTCGGAGATGTGCTCGTACTCGCCCAGAATCACGGCGCCGACGGAGTCGCGCTCGAGGTTCAGCGCCAGGCCGAAGGAGGGCTGGCCATCCTTGCCTGCGGGGAATTCCAGCATTTCGCCTTGCATCACGTCCGACAGGCCGTGCACGCGCACGATACCGTCGGTCACCGAAACCACGGTGCCTTCGTTACGGATGTCGCTGCTGCCAGCCAGACCCTCGATGCGGCTCTTGATCAGTTCAGAAATTTCTGCGGGATTGAGTTGCATGACTCTTTCCTTCTTTAGCTTTGGTTAGCCGAGACCTCAGTCGCGTTGTTACGCAATGAGGGCCGCTTTCATTTGTTCCAGGCGGGCCTTGACGGACGTGTCAAGAACTTCATCACCCACCACGACGCGGATGCCACCGATCAGGGACTGATCTTGCTGCACCGACAGGTTCAGCTTTCGGCCGAAACGCTTCTCCAGCGAAGTCCCGAGGGCTGCCAGAGCGGCAGCATCTATGGGAAAAGCGCTTTGAACCACGGCGTCGGACGAGCCACCGGCGCGGTTCACGAGGCTGCGAAACTGGGCCGCCACTTCTGGCAGGGCTTGCAGTCGGCCGTTTTCAATGATGACGCGCAGAAAGTTGCGAGCGGCATCAGGCAATGCCGAGCCGGCCACGCCGCTGATGACGTCGAACAGTTGTTCGTCGGTCACCTTGGGGTCGTCGGCCAGCTGGCGCAATTGCGGATTGGCGGCAATCGCCGCCAATTCCTCCGCCCAGGCAACAGTGCCGGACAGGTCAGCACCCTGCTGGGTGCTGGCCTTGAACAGGGCATCTGCGTAAGGACGGGCAATGGTGGCGAGTTCTGCCATGTTTGCTCTTCCTTACAGCTCGGTCTTCAGGCGGTTCAGCAGGTCGGCATGGACGCCGGCATCCACTTCCTTGCGCAGGATCTGCTCGGCGCCCTTGACGGCCAGCGCAGCCACTTGCTCGCGCAGGGCTTCACGGGCCTGGACTGTCTGCTGCTCGGCCTCGGCGCGGGCAGCAGCAACAATCTTGTTGCCTTCTTCGGAGGCACGGGCCTTGGCTTCTTCGATGATGGCCTGGGCACGGCGTTCGGCGTCCGCAAGCCGCGATGCCGTTTCGTTGCGCGTCTGGGCCAGTTCCTGCTCGACGCGCTTGTTGGCGGCGGCCAGGTCAGTCTTGGCCTTGTCGGCAGCAGCGAGGCCATCGGCGATTTTCAGAGCTCGTTCATCCAGCGCCTTCGCGATCGGGGGCCACACGAACTTCATCGTGAACAGCACCAGGATCAAGAAAACGATGGCCTGGACGAACAGGGTCGCGTTGATACTCACGGCAACACCTTTCTATCTAGGGCGTTGATCGGAGCTTAGGCCAGGACGAAGGGGTTGGCGAAAGCGAACAGCAGAGCGATAGCAACACCGATCAGGAAGGCAGCGTCGATCAGACCGGCCAAGATGAACATCTTGGTTTGCAGTTCGTTGATCAGCTCAGGCTGACGTGCCGACGATTCCAGGAACTTGCCACCCATCAGGGCGATACCGATCGAAGCGCCGATAGCGCCCAGACCAACGATCAGACCACAAGCCAGAGCGACGAGACCGAGAATGTTTTCCATGATGACTCCTGAGATTAAAGAAAGAGAAAGGTTGAGAGGGAAAGGAAATGGTCAGTGGGCTTCATGTGCCTGGCCGAGATAGATCAGCGTCAGCATCATGAAAATGAAGGCCTGCAGGGTGATGATCAGAATGTGGAAGATCGCCCAGATAGAGCCTGCAATGATGTGCCCCAAGGGGAGCAACACACCGGAAAGCGACATGGCAGCCGCACCGCCCATCAGAGCGATCAGACAGAACACCAACTCACCAGCGTACATGTTGCCGAACAGTCGCATGCCATGCGAAACCGTCTTGGCGACATATTCAATGATCTGCATGGCCAGGTTGATAACACCCAGGATCAGTGCAAACACGGGATTCTTGCTGGTGCCGAACGGAGCGGTCACCAGTTCGTGCGCCCAGCCGCCCATGCCCTTGATCTTGATGCTGTAGAAGAAGCACAGGATCAGCACGGCCGAGGACAGGCCCAGCGTGGTCGAGAGGTCAGCCGTGGGAACGACACGCAGGTAAGCGTGCGAGTCACCCTGGACGCCCTGCCACAGTACCGGCAGCAGGTCCACGGGCAGCATGTCCATGGCGTTCATCATGAAGATCCAGACGAACACGGTCAGTGCCAGGGGAGCGATGAACTTGCGGCTTTGCGCGTTGTGGATGTTGGCCTTGGCCTGGTTGTCCACCATCTCGACCAGCAGCTCTACAGCCGCCTGGAAGCGGCCCGGAACGCCCGATGTGGCCTTGCGCGCGGCAAGCCACAGCACGAACAGGCTCAGCACGCCCAGCGTGGCGCTGACGACGATCGAGTCCAGGTTGATGACCGAAAAGTCGATGATCGACTTTTGCTTGATGTTCTGGAGGTGCTGCAGGTGGTGAACGATGTATTCACTTGCAGTAGGTGCGTGCGCGTCTGCGGCCATCGGTCAACTTCTCTTCAAATATCAATCGGTTTTTCGGACATTGGCCCGCACTATCAGCGCGACCCAATACGTTTTCATGACGATCACCAAGCCCGCCAGCAGCGCCAGCCAACTCAGCCCCGGGACCAGCTTGGGTGCAGCCGCCAGCATGGCAATGCACAGCACCAGCTTCACCAGTTCCCAGCCAAAAATTCCCACCATGGCGGCTGCAGCGCCGCCAGGCCTCTTGCGCACGACGGCGCGCGCAAACAGCGCAGCCGGCAGCACCACCGACAAGGCGCCATAGGCAGCCGACCATCCGACCTCGGCGCGCCCCGTCACCAGCCACGCGACCAGTGCCACCAGCACGCCAACCACCGCCTGGACCACCACGAAGCGCCACACAGACATCTGCGGGTTTCGCGTGCGCCACTCCTGAGCCTCCTCGGAGGTCAGGGGCTTGAAGTCGGAATCCTCGCCCTCAAGTTCCCTGTCAGCGTCTGTGTCAGCGGCGTAGTTTTTCATTGAGTTCTCGAAGGCCGCAGACCAGACAAGACTTTTTCACAAAGCCTCTGATTATAAGTAAAAACCCCTGCCGAACGATAGGGGTTGTTACGGGCATGCCCAAAACGGCGGCGGCAGCCTGGCTGTGTGGCAGCAGGCCAACAACGCCAGCCTCGCACCGCAGGCAGCTTGTTTGTTGTGTGTGGAGTTTTCGTGACCGGCGGCGCGGCAGCCCCAGGCTGCGACATGGCCGCGAACGATAGCGCACAATCGCCTCCAACGCCAAGCGATTAACCTTGATTCACCTATGACCGACGCCCCCACCCCCTCCTCCGCACCAGCAGCCGCGCCGGGCGCGGACCCGCGCAAGGACTCGTTGATCGAGTACCCGTCGCAGTTTCCCATCAAAGTCATGGGCATCAAGGCCGAGCATCTGGTGCATGAAATCACCCAGATCGCCGAGCGCTTCGACCCCGCCTTTGACCCCAGCACCATCGAGTTGCGCCCCAGCAGCAGCGGCAAATACCTGGGTGTCACCGTCACGGTGACAGCCACCAGCCGCGAGCAGCTCGACGACCTGTACCAGGCGTTCACCTCGCACCCGCTTGTGAAAGTGGTGCTTTGAGCGCCCCAGCCGCCGAGCTTGCGCAGACGCTGGACTTGCGCCTGCTGGGCCGCACCGACTACGAAGCCACGGTGCAGGCCATGCAGGCATTCACGAGCGGCCGCGATGCCGGCACGCGCGACGAGCTCTGGATCTGCGAGCACGCCCCGCATTTCACGCAAGGCCTTGCCGGGAAAAGTGACCACTTGCTGAGCCCTGGCGACATTCCCGTGGTCGCAACCAACCGCGGCGGGCAGGTCACCTACCACGGCCCGGGCCAAGTGGTCGCCTATCCGTTGCTGGATCTGCAGCGCCTGGGCTACTTCGTCAAGGAATACGTGTTCCGCATCGAAGATGCGGTCATCCGCACGCTGGAGCATTTCGGCATCACCGGCCACCGCGTGGAAGGCGCCCCCGGCATCTACGTGCGTCTTGACGATCCTCGCAGCCACGCCATGCTGGCTCAGCGCCCGCAACTGCGCGCACCCGGCTCGCCTGCGCCCCAGCCCGATTTTTCGGGGCTGGGCAAGATTGCAGCCCTGGGCATCAAGGTCAGCCGGCATTGCACCTATCACGGCGTTGCCCTGAATGCCGCCATGGACCTGGAACCCTACGAACGAATCAACCCTTGCGGCTATGCAGGACTGCAAACGGTGGACCTTTCTACAATCGGCGTTCAGACAACCTGGGACGAAGCCGCGCGCGTGCTGGGACGACAGTTGCAGCGCCGCCTAGCCCCCTGAATCCAGAACCATGACCACCAACACCGTCGTGCGCGAAGCGCAGTCCCAAGCCGAGTACAACCCGCTGGCCAAGCAGAAGGCGGCAGCGAAGCTTTCGCGCATCCCGATCAAGGTCGAGCATGGCGAGGCCCTCAAGAAGCCCGATTGGATCCGCGTCAAGGCGGGCAGCCCCACCACGCGCTTCTACGAGATCAAGGACATCCTGCGCGCCAACAAGCTGCACACGGTCTGCGAGGAAGCCTCCTGCCCCAACATCGGCGAATGTTTCGGCAAGGGCACGGCCACCTTCATGATCATGGGCGACAAGTGCACGCGCCGCTGCCCGTTCTGCGACGTGGGCCACGGCCGCCCCGACCCGCTGGACACCAACGAGCCGCTCAATCTTGCCAAGACGATTGCCGAGCTGCGCCTGAAGTACGTGGTGATCACCAGCGTGGACCGCGACGACCTGCGCGATGGCGGCTCGGGCCATTTCGTGGAGTGCATCAAGAACATCCGCGAGCTCTCGCCGCTGACCCAGATCGAGATCCTGGTGCCCGACTTCCGTGGCCGCGACGACCGTGCGCTGGAAATCCTCAAGGCCGCACCTCCCGATGTGATGAACCACAACCTGGAGACCGCACCGCGCCTGTACAAGGAAGCGCGTCCCGGCTCGGACTACCAGTTCTCGCTGAACCTGCTCAAGAAGTTCAAGGCCTTGCACCCCAAGGTTCCGACCAAGAGCGGCATCATGGTGGGCCTGGGCGAGACCGACGAGGAAATCCTGCAGGTGATGCGCGACATGCGCGCACATGACATCGACATGCTGACCATCGGCCAGTACCTGGCGCCCAGCAACAGCCACCTGCCGGTGCGCCGATATGTGCACCCCGACACCTTCAAGATGTTCGAGGAAGAAGCCTACAAGATGGGCTTCACGCACGCTGCGGTGGGCGCCATGGTGCGCTCCAGCTACCACGCGGATCAGCAGGCACACTCCGCAGGCGTCTGAGTTCGCCGCACCCAGGCGGCTCTCAATGCCCAGCCCTCGCCAGCCCTGCTGCCGAGGGCTTTTTCATGGCCGCATGAACACACCTCAAGACGCGCGGGCAACAAAAAAGCAGAGCCGCTGACGCATGCTCTGCTTGAATTGGAGGCGATGTTGCCTCTTCTGACATCGTAGAAAAAAAGCCTGGCTAACCGGCAGACCGCTGGCTGGCAAACCGACTTGCTGCAGGCTGAACAGGCCTGGCGAGTCGCCCCACGATGAAACTGAAAAAGGCTTGCAGCTCGAATTCCCCACCAGAGAGTTTCTTGCTGCATTGGGGATGATCATAGCATCGAATGAGAATCAATCGCAACTGAAGTCGCAAATCTTTTTCTACGCCTCCCCGCCTGGATGAATTCATGGTCCCAGCAGCGCTGCGGGACTGTCCGAGCGCAGGACTTCCTGCGCCCAGGCAGTCAGCTTGCGTGTGTCGGCGCGCAAGATTTCCTGCTTGACGACCAGGATCTGCGCCGGATGCATGGAAAAGCTGCGCAAACCCAGGCCTAGCAGCAGGCGCGTCATGCCCACATCCCCTGCAGTCTCCCCGCAGACACAGACGCTCTTGCCCTGCGCCCTTCCTTCGGCGATCACGTCCGCCACCAGCTTGAGCACGGCGGGATGCAAGGGGTCATAGAGATGGGCCACGGTCTCGTCGGCGCGGTCGATGGCCAGCGTGTACTGGATGAGGTCGTTGGTGCCGATCGACAGGAAGTCGAAGTAACGCAAAAAGGTGCGCACGATCAGCGCGGCCGCAGGCACTTCGATCATGGCGCCCAGCTTGACCGGGCCATGGGCCACGCCTCGCGCGTCGAGTTCGCTTTGCGCCAGCCGCACCTGGGCCAGGGTCTGCTCGATCTCGCTTTGGTGGGCCAGCATGGGAAACAGCAGATGGATCTGCCCATGCGCCGCCGCACGCAGGATGGCGCGCAACTGAGTGCGGAACATGGCCGGGTCAGCCAGGCTCCAGCGGATGGCGCGCAGACCCAGCGCGGGGTTCAGGTAGTAATCCTTGGGCTGTGCCTTGTCCAGCGGCTTGTCGGCGCCCACGTCCAGCGTGCGAATGGTCACGGGCATGCCCTGCATACCGTCCACCGCTTCGCGGTAGGCGCGGTACTGCTCTTCCTCACCGGGCAGGTTGCCGCCACGCCCCATGAACAGGAATTCCGTGCGGAACAGCCCCACGCCCACGGCGCCTGCATGCACGGCCGCAGGCCCGTCGCCGGGCTGCTCGATATTGGCCAGCAACTCGATGCGCTCTCCGTCCAGCGTCAGCGCGGGCGTGTGGCGCAGGCGTGAGAGGCGCTCGCGCTCCAGCTCGTTCTGGCGCTGGCGAAAGCCATACTCGGCCAGGATGATGGGAGAAGGATCGACGATGACGACGCCTGCGTTGCCATCGATGATGATCCAGTCGTCCTGGCGGATCAGCTGGCTGGCCGCGCGCGCGCCGACCACGGCCGGGATGTCCATGCTGCGCGCCACGATGGCCGTGTGCGAGGTCCGCCCGCCCACAGCCGTGATGAAGCCGGCAAACAGCCGGCTCTTGAACTGCAGCATGTCCACCGGCGACAGGTCCTGCGCCACCAGGACCAGGGGCACATCGGTGACTTCGTCGAGCAGCAGCGGCTGCTGCGGCGCGCCCTCCCCCGTTGCATCGGCTCGCGGCAGCGTGGCAGGCGCGGGCACGGGGCTGGCCATGCCCTTCATGTAGCGCAGGATGCGCTCGACCACCTGCTCCAGGTCGGCCTTGCGCTCGCGCAGATACTCGTCCTCCATCTCGTCGAACTGGCGCGAGACGACCTCGAGCTGCGTGGTCAGCGCCCATTCGGCGTTGTAGAGACGATCGGAAATCCAGTGCTTGATGGCGGCGGCCAGGGCCTCGTCCTGCAACAGCAGCAGGTGGACGTCGAGCAGGGCATCGAGCTCGCCCGGCGCGTCCTGGGGCATTTCATCCTGCAGGCGGCGCAGCTCGTCGATGACGGCGTTGCGTGCACTGCGGGCGCGGTCGATTTCCGCGTCCACCTGGTCGGGCCGGATGAAGTAGTGCACCACCTCCATGCGGCTGGAGGCCACCACCACCGCGCGTCCTATCGCAATGCCCCGTGAAACGGCCAGTCCGTGGATTGCAAACGTCATTGCGCCTGTCCTTTGCCTGCTGCTGCGCAGGCCCCGGGCCGTCGCAATGCGGCAGCGTCCGGGCCCGGCGCGTGTTGCTCTTTTGCGCTCACCGTCTGCCAGCGCAGCGGAGACCCATCACTGGCCTTCGCCAAATTTGTCGTTGATCAGGGCCGTCAGCGCATCCATGGCTTCCTGCTCCTGCGGTCCTTCGGTTTCCAGCAGCACCTCGGAGCCCATGCCGGCAGCCAGCATCATCACGCCCATGATGCTCTTGGCGTTGATGCGCCGCTCGCCCTTGCTCATCCAGACTTCGCAGGGAAAGCTGCCTGCAAGCTTGGTGAGCTTGGCGGAGGCGCGGGCATGCAGGCCCAGTTTATTGCTGATGGTTATAGGGGTCTTGATCATTGGATGGTCGCGGACTCTGGTTCTGAGGCGTGTTCACGCCCACCTGCATCACCCCATGGCTGCCTCCCGCCAAGGCACGCTCGGCCACGGCTTCCAGCGCCTCGTGGCGATAACCTATGGAGCGCAGCAGCATGGGCAAGTTCACTCCGGCCACCAGCCGCCCGGCAGGCAGCTGCGCCACCAGGCGCTGCGCCACGTTGCAGGGCGTCGCGCCAAAGAGGTCGGTCAGCACCAGCGTGGGCAGTGCCACCAGGCCGCCATGGTCCTCGAGCAACTGCTCGGCACGCATCAGGGTGGCCTCGGGCGGCTCCTGAGCGGGCACATCCAGGGCAAGGACGTCCTCGGCACTGTCGGCGAACACGTGCAAGGCGCATTCGCGCAGTGCATGGGCCAAAGGTGCGTGGGTGAACAAAAGGATGCGCGTGGTCATGAAGTCACAGGGTTCGGAGTCGATTATGGCGTGCGCAGGCGCATGCAGGGCAACCGGCGCGCCTGCACTGCGTTCCATGCCACAGCTGCCTCCCGCATCCGTGGCTCCGAAACCTGTTGCCGTTGCTATTGCAGTTGCAGGCTGGCGAAGAAGTTGTTGGCCTCGTCTGTGCGCGGCTTGTCGCTGTAGATCACGGCATGGTAGAGGCGCGCGCCTGCCGGCTCCATTCGTGCAAACCACACGCCATGGGCGGTGAGCTTCCAGCCCTGGGGTCCCACGCCTTCAAACGTGGTGCGCAGCGACTGCGGCAGATTCAGTGCGCCTGCAGGCAGGAAAGGGCCATCTTCCTTGGAGCGCAGTTGCTTGGCGCCTGCCGGTGCCTGCCCCGGAGCACCCGGGTTCATCTGGCCGAGCACGGCTGCCTGCCAGTACGACAGCATCTCGGCGGCTCTGGACGGCTCGCTGACCAGGAAGTGGGACACCGCGTAGGTCGACGCATCGGCATCGCATCCCATCATGGACATCTGCACCGTGCCCATGCCCTGGCCCAGTTCCACCGGCCGTGTTGCGGATTGCGGATCGCAGGGCAAGAGCACGCGCAGCGGCGTGCCTTCGACCGCGACCTGCCGCCAATCCAGCCTGGGACTGCAGGCGGCCAGGGGCGCCAACACCAGCAGCGCGGCGCCGAGCCGCAGGGCCAGAGCGCGGCCCTTTGCTTTCGAAAAGCTTTCCATCAATGTCATGCCGGCATTATCGGCATGGCCCGACCTGTCCGAGCCCCGAACTTTTGCCCTTGCCGCGCATCGAAAGGCGGTGCACGGCATGCGTGCAGGCCTTCGGGCGCAACTTTGGGCACAATCGTCGCTATGGCAAGCAAACATTGGATCGCAGGCGTGGTGATCGCCGCAGCCGCCGGCATGGGCGCATGGGTGTATTCAGGTGCCGGCCAGACGGCCGCGCCGCAGTCCACCTTCGTGCTGCTGGACGGCAGCAAGCAGACCACGGCCGACCTCAAGGGCAAGGTGACCTTGGTGAACTTCTGGGCCACCAGCTGCACCACCTGCGTGGCCGAGATGCCCGAGATTGTTGCCACTCACCAGAAATTCCAGAGCCAGGGCTTCGAGACCCTGGCCGTGGCCATGAGCTACGACCCGCCCAGCTATGTGGTGAACTTCGCCGATTCGCGCAAGCTGCCCTTCAAGGTCGCGCTGGACAATACCGGCGCCGTGGCCCGGGCTTGGGGCGATGTGCAGCTGACTCCCACCACCTACATCGTCAACAAGCGCGGCGAAATCGTGAAGCGCTATGTGGGCGCACCTGACTTCGCTGAGTTGCATCGGCTGATCGAGAAGCTGCTGGCCGAGGCCTGATACAGCGCAGACCAGGGCACAAAAAAACCGGCACCAGGCCGGTTTTTCATTGGTGCATCCTCCGCCCGCCGCTCAACGGCTGCGGAAGCTGTCGTGGCAGGCCTTGCAGCTAGCGGCGGCCGGGCCGAAGGCGGCCTTGAGCTGGTCCAGGTTGCCGGACTTGGCCGCAGCCGCGAGCTTGACCGTCTCGGCCTGCATCTTCTCCGACAGGTCCTGGAACTTGGCCTGCTCCTTCCAGATTTCAGGCTGGGCCTTTCCACCTTCCGTGCCCGCGCCAAACCCGGCCCAGGGCAGCTTGGCCATGAACGCCACCACCTCGGCGTTTTCCTGGGCCGCCTTGGCATCGAAGGGGATCTTTCCGTTCGCCATGGCGCCCAGGCGCCCGAAGTGCTGGCCCAGCACGGCGAGCGCGCCCTGGCGGTACTTGATGGCGTCTTCGGACTTGGCGAACTGTGCGGACGCGGGCAGCGCCGTGGTGGCCACCAGGGCGGCCAGCGCCCATGCAGAAACTTTCTTCATCGTGGTTTTCCTTTGGGAGTGTGGGGAAATCTGCCGGGTCAGTATGGCAGCGGCGTCTTGCCGGCGCCGCTTTGATTGACCACGGCCAGGGTGCATTCCTGGTGCTCGCAGGAATGCGGGGCGGCACAATGCCCCATCCCCATCCCAGCTTTCATGCCATGGCACAAGAATCGACCGCACAAGGCGCCGCCAAGCACAAGGTCCGCATCTGGGACCTGCCCACCCGGCTGTTTCACTGGCTGCTGGCCGCAACGGTGGTCGGCCTGGTCGTGACGGCCAAGCTGGGCGGCAATGCCATGAACTGGCATCTGCTGCTGGGCCATGCCATGCTGGCCCTGCTGCTGTTTCGCCTGCTTTGGGGCCTGGTGGGCGGCCGCTGGTCGCGCTTTGCCAGCTTCATCCACGCGCCCGCCACCGTGCTGCGCCATGTGCGGGGACAAGGAACGGAGAGCGACAGCGCAGGCCACAGCCCGCTGGGCGCCCTGTCCGTGTTTGCCATGCTGGCCGTGCTGATCGCCCAGGTGGGCAGCGGGTTGCTCAGCGACGACGAGATTGCGTTCTCCGGGCCGCTGAGCCGCTTCGTATCGGGTGACACCGTGGCACAGGCCACCGCCTACCACGCGCACTGGGGGCAGTATCTGCTGTACGCGCTGGTGGCCCTGCACCTGTTGGCCATCCTGTTCTATGCCTGGCGCGGACGGGGTCTGGTGCGCGCCATGGTGACGGGAGACAAGCACTTGCCCGAACCCCTGCCCTCTTCACGCGACACGGCAGCCAGCCGCCTGTTGGCCTCGGTCCTGGCGTTGGTGGCGGGGGCCGCCGCATGGTGGGTGCAGCAGCTGGGGGGTGCTTTCTGACGGCGTGGCCAGATGTTGCCAGCTTGCCGCTACACTGCGTTTTCCGTCGTTTTAGCCAAGTGCCCGTGGACAAGCCTGCTGTCGCCTTGCTGGCGCCGAATCCCCTGGAAGACATGGACGAAGTCCGCCAGATCTTCCAGGAGTACGCCGCAAGCCTGGATGTCGATCTGCAATTTCAAGATTTCGAGGCCGAGATCGCCGATCTGCCTGGCGACTACGCATCGCCGCGCGGCCACATCCTGCTGGCCAAGGTAGATGGCGCCGTGGCCGGCTGCTGCGCCTTGCGCCCGCTGGACAACTGCGATTACGCCAACGCCGCCGAGATGAAGCGCCTGTTCGTGCGCAAGGCCTTTCGCGGTTTCGGCCTGGGCCGCCAGCTCGCCGAGGCCATGCTCGATGTGGCGCGCCAGGCCGGCTATGACCATGTGCTGCTGGACACGCTGGACGACATGGAGTCGGCGCGCGCCCTCTACACGGACCTGGGCTTCCAGGAAATCCCGCCCTACTATCACAACCCCATAGCGGGGGCGCATTACCTCAAGGCCGATATCTTCTAGGGCCCGGCGGAGGCAGCCCCCTGAAATACAAAAAGGCATTGCACCTGGGTGCAATGCCTTTTTTCGCAAAAGCGCGGTGCCCAGGCCCGGCAGGCCTGCAGCACACGATCAGGATCAGGCCTTGGCCTGGCCCAGCAGGGTGGCAGCGTCGCTGACTTCGAACTTGCCAGGGCCTTCCACGTTCAGCGTGGCGACCTTGCCGTCCTTGACCAGCATGGAGTAGCGGTTGCTGCGCAGGCCAAGGCCCTTGCCGTTCAGGTCCAGCGTCAGGCCGGTGGCCTTGGCGAAGGCGGCATCGCCGTCGGCCAGCATGCGCACCTTGCCGTCGGTCTTCTGGTCACGGGCCCACGCACCCATCACGAAGGCGTCGTTGACCGACAGGCACCAGATCTCGTCCACGCCGGCAGCCTTGAAGGCTTCCGCCTGCTCCACGAAGCCGGGCACATGCTTGGCCGAGCAGGTGGGAGTGAATGCGCCGGGCACGGCGAAGACCGCGATGGTCTTGCCGGCAGCGGCTTCGGGCAGCTTCACGGGGTTGGGGCCGATGCTGCAGCCATTGCCTTCGACTTCCACGTATTCCATCAGGGTGGCAGCGGGCAGGGCATCTCCGACTTTGATCATCTCTATCTCCTTTGTGGTGCAAAACCGGGGGCCGCCGAAATGGTGGTCCCCAAACGAAAAAACGACCCACATTGTGGGTCGTTTCCTGTGGCCTTGCAGCCGGTGGGCCTGTGTAGGCTTACACCAGAGCAGCCTTTTGCACCAAGCGGGTAGCAACCCAGTTCTTGGTCTTGGACAGCGGGCGGCTTTCCGTGATTTCAACCACGTCGCCCAGCTTGTATTCACCTTGCTCGTCGTGAGCGTGGTACTTGCTGGACTTAATCATGATCTTGTCATAGATCGGGTGCTTGACGCGGCGTTCAACCATGACCGTCACGGTCTTGGCACGCTTGTCGCTGACCACCTTGCCAATCAAGGTGCGCTTGAGGGATTTTTTAGCTTCCGTCATGTCGGCTTCCTGATTACTTGGCAGCTTGCTTTTCAGCAAGGATGGTCTTGGCGCGGGCGATGTCACGGCGCGTGGTACGCAGCGTGTTCGTGTTACCCAGCTGTTGCGTAGCCTTTTGCATACGCAGGCCAAAGTGAGCCTTTTGCAGGGACTTCACTTCGGCTTCCAGGCCGGCAACGTCTTTTTGGCGGAGTTCAGCAGCTTTCGTCATGTTGTTCTCCTTAGGCACCAATTTGACGGGACACGAAGGTCGTACGCAGCGGCAGCTTTGCAGCGGCCAGGCGGAACGCTTCACGAGCCAGCTCTTCAGGGACGCCCACGATTTCGTAGAGCACCTTGCCGGGCTGGATTTCGGCCACGTAGTACTCGGGGTTGCCCTTACCGTTACCCATACGCACTTCTGCGGGCTTGGTAGAGATTGGCTTGTCCGGGAACACGCGGATCCAGATACGACCGCCACGCTTGACGTGACGCGAGATCGCGCGGCGAGCCGCTTCGATCTGACGCGCCGTCAGGCGACCACGGTCAGTGGACTTCAGGCCGAAGTCACCGAAAGCAACGGAGTTACCACGCGTTGCGATACCGGTGTTGCGACCCTTTTGCTCCTTGCGGTATTTGCGGCGAGCAGGTTGCAGCATCTTTATTCTCCTTTACCGTCCGCTGCTGTAGCGGGCGCGTCAGTCTTGCGAACGCGCTTAACGGAATCAGCGCCAGCGCCGGCGGGCTTATCGCTGCCGTCAGCAGGTGCTGCGTTAGCGCCTGCGGGGCGGCGGGCACCACGGCCAGCACCGTCACGACGACCATCGCCGCGACCATCACGGCGGGGGCCGCGAGGACGACGTTCTTCTTCGGGGCGGGGGGTCTCGGCTGCCGGCAGGTCGTTACGACCCAGCGTGTCACCCTTGTAGACCCAGACCTTCACACCGATCACACCGTAGGTCGTCTTGGCTTCGGAGAAGCCATAGTCGATGTCGGCGCGCAGTGTGTGAAGTGGCACACGGCCTTCGCGATACCACTCGCAACGTGCAATTTCGATACCGTTCAGACGGCCCGAAGACATGATCTTGATGCCTTGGGCACCCAGACGCATGGCGTTTTGCATTGCACGCTTCATGGCGCGGCGGAACATGATGCGCTTTTCGAGCTGCTGGCAGATCGAATCGGCGATCAGCTTGGCATCGATTTCAGGCTTGCGCACTTCTTCGATGTTCACAGCCACGGGCACGCCCAGACGGGTTGCGAGTTCCTTCTTCAGGTTCTCGATGTCCTCGCCCTTCTTGCCGATCACGACACCAGGACGTGCCGAGAAGATCGTGATGCGGGCGTTCTTTGCAGGACGCTCGATCAGGATGCGCGACACGGCGGCATTCTTCAGCTTGGCCTTCAGGAACTCGCGCACCTTGATGTCTTCGGCCAGCATGCCGGCGAAGTCACGGTTGCTTGCGTACCAACGGCTGGCCCAGTTGCGGCTAACAGCCAGGCGGAAGCCGGTAGGATGGATTTTCTGTCCCATATTCTTCCCAGGCCTTTCAGTTGCCAACCGTCACGTACACGTGGCACGTGGGCTTGCTGATGCGATTGCCGCGGCCCTTTGCACGCGCGGTGAAGCGCTTGAGCGTGGTGCCTTGTTCGACGAAGATGGTCTTGACCTTCAGTTCGTCGATGTCGGCGCCGTCGTTGTGCTCGGCGTTGGCGATGGCGGACTCGAGCACCTTCTTGATGATCACGGCAGCTTTTTTCTGCGTGAACGTCAGGATGTTCAGGGCTTGGTCCACTTTCTTGCCGCGGATCAGGTCCGCGACCAGGCGACCCTTGTCCACAGACAGGCGGACGCCACGGAGAACAGCACGTGTTTCAGACATGTTCTATTCCTTACTTCTTGGCTTTTTTGTCCGCCGGGTGACCCTTGAAGGTACGGGTCAGCGCGAATTCGCCGAGCTTGTGGCCGACCATCTGGTCAGTCACATACACGGGCACGTGCTGCTTGCCGTTGTGCACGGCGATGGTCAGACCGATGAACTCGGGCAGAACCATGGAGCGACGCGACCAGGTCTTGACGGGCTTCTTGTCCTTGGTGGCGACGGCCTTTTCGGCCTTTGCCAGCAAGTGATGGTCAACAAACGGACCCTTTTTAAGAGAACGAGTCATTTGCTACCCTTTACTTCTTGCGACGCGACACAATCATCGACTGCGTGCGCTTGTTGTTACGGGTACGGTAGCCCTTCGTCAGGTTGCCCCATGGGTCAACAGCGTGACGACCTTCACCGGTCTTGCCTTCACCACCACCGTGCGGGTGATCGACAGGGTTCATCACCACGCCGCGAACGGTCGGGCGAATACCCATCCAACGCTTCACACCGGCCTTGCCCAGACGGCGCAGGCTGTGTTCTTCGTTGGCGACTTCACCGATGGTCGCGCGGCATTCGATGTGCACCTTGCGCACTTCGCCGGAACGCATACGCACTTGGGCGTAGATGCCTTCACGGGCCAGCAGCGTAGCCGACGTACCTGCCGAACGGGCGATCTGCGCGCCAGCGCCGATCTTCAGTTCGATGCAGTGGATGGTCGAACCCACGGGGATGTTGCGGATCGGCAGGGTGTTGCCCACGCGGATCGGGGCTTCCGAACCGCTGACGATCGTTGCGCCGACTTCCAGGTTGCGCGGAGCAATGATGTAGCGACGCTCGCCGTCGGCATAGCACACCAGAGCGATGTGGGCCGTACGGTTGGGGTCGTACTCAATGCGCTCGACCTTGGCGGGGATGCCGTCCTTGGTGCGCTTGAAGTCCACCACGCGATAGTGGTGCTTGTGGCCACCGCCCTTGTGACGGGTGGTGATGTGACCGTTGTTGTTACGGCCCGACTTCTGGTGCTGAGGCTCCAGCAGGGGGGCGAAACCTGCACCCTTGTGCAGATGGTCACGCGTGACCTTGACCGTGCCGCGTTGGCCGGGGGTCGTCGGTTTGAGCTTGATAACAGCCATGATTACGCAGCCTCCCCGGACAGGTTCAGCTCTTGACCGGGCTTGAGCATCACGTAGGCCTTGCGAACGTGGTCGCGGCGGCCAGTGGTCTTGCCAAAGCGCTTGGTCTTGCCCTTGATGTTCACCACGGAGACACCAGCAACTTCCACCTTGAACATCAGTTCCACGGCGGCCTTGATTTCATGCTTGGTGGCGCTCTGCAGCACCTTGAACGTCACGGCGTTGGACTTCTCGGCAACCATGGTGGCCTTTTCGGACACGATGGGAGCAACCAACACCTGCATCAGACGACCTTCGTCAAACTTGAGCGTGCTCATTCGAACATCTCCTTGAGTTTGTCGATCGCACCCTTGGTGACGAGCACTTTCTTGTAGTGCACCAGCGACACGGGGTCGGCGTAGCGCGGCTCGACCACGAACACGTTCTTCAGATTGCGGGAAGCCAGGTACAGGTTCTCGTCGACTTCTTCAGCGATCACCATGACCGATTCCAGGTTCATGGCCTTGAACTTGTCGGCCAGCACCTTGGTCTTGGGGCTTTCGAGCTTCAGCGAGTCCACCACGGCCAGACGGCCTTCGCGGGCCAGCTGCGACAGGATGGCAACCATACCGGCGCGGTACATCTTCTTGTTGATCTTCTGCGTGAAGTTTTCTTCAGGCAGATTCGGGAAGATGCGGCCGCCGCCACGCCACAGAGGCGAGGAAGACATACCGGCACGAGCACGGCCGGTGCCCTTTTGCTTGAACGGCTTGGCAGTCGTGTGACGAACCTGCTCGCGGTCCTTCTGAGCGCGAGTGCCCTGACGTGCGTTGGCACGGTAGGCGATCACGATCTGGTGGACGAGGTCTTCGTTGAATTCACGACCGAAAACAGTCTCGGGCGCATCGAACTTGGATGCGGCTTGGCCTTGTTCATTCAGGAGTTCGAGCTGCATTAGTTCGCTCCCTTGGAAGCTTTGGCCTTGATGGCGGGGCGCACCGTCACGAAGCCACCCTTGGAGCCCGGAACAGCGCCCTTGATCAAGAGCAGTTGGCGTGCTTCGTCAATGCGAACCACGTCGAGATTTTGGGTGGTGATGGTTTCATCGCCCATGTGACCGGTCATCTTCTTGCCCGGGAACACGCGACCTGGATCCTGGGCCATCGAGATGGAACCGGGAACATTGTGCGAACGGCTGTTGCCGTGCGAGGCGCGCTGCGAGCGGAAGTTGTGACGCTTGATGGTGCCGGCGAAGCCCTTACCGATGGAAGTGCCTTGCACGTCCACCTTCTGGCCCACCGAGAACAGCTCGGCGACGGGCAGGACGGAGCCTGCGGCGTACTTGCCAGCGGTTTCTTCGGTCACGCGGAATTCACCCATCACTTCACCGGCTTCGACACCTGCCTTGGCAAGGTGGCCGGCTTCTGGCTTGGTCACGCGAGATGCCTTGCGCGAACCGAAAGTGACCTGCAGGGCCACGTAGCCATCGTTCTCTTGGGTTTTGACCTGAGTCACACGGTTGTTGGACACATCCACCACCGTGACGGGCACTGCGTCCCCGTCATCGGTGAACAGACGCATCATGCCCACCTTGCGACCCAGCAACCCGAGGGAGTTGCTCAGACTCATTTGTTTGCTCCAAAACTTTCGCCGCTGAAACTGCAATTGGCCCAGCGTTGCGCTCCCGCCCCAGATGTCCAAGGCCTTGCGCACGAAAGAAGGTTGATAAAACTTCGCTCAAGAAAGGCGAAGCCCCAAATTTTAACGCGAACTGCCTTTTCAAGCAAGTTCGCGTTAAATCAAAGCCCTTCAACGGCCCCGCAAGGGGCCGTGAAGTTCTTATTGCAGCTTGATCTCGACGTCCACGCCTGCGGGCAGGTCCAGCTTCATCAGAGCGTCAACCGTCTTGTCAGTCGGGTCAACGATGTCCATCAGGCGCTGGTGCGTGCGGATTTCGAACTGGTCGCGGCTGGTCTTGTTGACGTGCGGCGAGCGCAGGATGTCGAAACGCTTCATGCGTGTCGGCAGGGGCACGGGACCCTTGACGATCGCGCCGGTGCGCTTGGCAGTGTCAACGATTTCAGCAGCCGACTGGTCGATCAGCTTGTAGTCAAACGCCTTCAGGCGGATGCGGATTTTTTGCTTGGACATTGTGTATTCCTAGTTTTCCAAGAATTACGCAATGATCTTTGCAACCACGCCAGCGCCCACGGTACGGCCACCTTCGCGGATGGCGAAGCGCAGACCTTCTTCCATGGCGATGGGGGCGATCAGCTTGACGGTGATCGACACGTTGTCGCCAGGCATCACCATTTCCT
>NZ_JAELTK010000226.1:0-402 GCF_016428765.1 Delftia sp. ASV31 | reverse complement strand
CCCCCCCCCCCCCCCCCCCCCCCCCCCCCCCCCCCCCCCCCCCCCCCCCCCCCCCCCCCCCCCCCCCCCCCCCCCCCCTTTTTCAATCAGAAGACGGCATACGCGATCAACGTCAGCGTCTCGTGGGCTCGGAGATGTGTATAAGAGACAGCTCCAGGCCTGCGACAACCGCGAACACACAAGGGAAACCCCATGCGATCCAAGAGCTTCGAGGGCATGGCCTGCTCGATCGCCACCGCGCTGGAGACCGTCTGTCTCTTATACACATCTGACGCTGCCGACGAAATGCGAACAGTGTAGATCTCGGTGGGCGCCGGGGCAGGAAAGGGGGGGGGGGGGGGGGGGGGGGGGGGGGGGGGGGGGGGGGGGGGGGGGGGGGGGGGGGGGGGGGGGGGGGGGGGG
>NZ_JAELTK010000225.1:0-402 GCF_016428765.1 Delftia sp. ASV31 | reverse complement strand
GAGCTATTGGGTAGCCGTAGAGATAGATTCCATAAGAAGGGTCGCCTAGTCGAGTAAACCAACCATCTTTTGCAGGTAGGTTTCCAAGATGGATTACGAGAATGGGGAGTAGAAGAAATCTCGCTGTGGCTGTATATGGAGTTAGAAAATATATAGCGATAAGTACAGGGGTAATGGTAATGAGCAGATTTTTGCTATGTTTCTGAAACCAACTTCGATGCATTGCGATAAGAGACCCTGCCGCAAAAAAAGCCGGGTATTCGATCCAATGTTGGATGTGCCCTGTGAAGTCGGCATTGGCAAAGCAGAGAAATCCTACAATGTAAGAAAGTAGTAGGAATTTTATGAGCGAAGATCTGCGTAGTATTCCTATAAGCCCCAATGCTGCTAGCACAAGATAGC
>NZ_JAELTK010000224.1:0-405 GCF_016428765.1 Delftia sp. ASV31 | reverse complement strand
GTTCCTTCTTCCGGCCAAAGATGCTCTTCGCCGGAATGGAAAAGTCGATGCACTCGTGCGCTGGGCGCCAGCGCTGTGCGGCGGCCCCTGCCTTCGAGTGGGTTGCTTCGGGCCAGACAATGGGTGCGCCATCACAGCGCGCGATCAGGTAAAGACGCTTTCGGATGGTGGGCGTGTCGAAATCGGCAGCGACTATCTCGCGGTACTCAACGACATACCCGAGGTTCTCGAGCTGCTTCACCCAGCGCTTGAAGGTCTTGCCCTTGTGCTCCTTCGACGGACTCCCAGCCCGGTTCAATTTGCCCCAGTCCTGGAACTCGACCACGTTCTCCAAGTGGATGATGCGCGGCTTGCACGCCTTCGCCCACTTGATGACGACCCATGCCAACGCACGGACTCGCTTGC
>NZ_JAELTK010000223.1:0-407 GCF_016428765.1 Delftia sp. ASV31 | reverse complement strand
GACAACTGGGCGAACCTGGTGGCGCGCTCCATCCGCGCGGCGGGCGGGCGGCCCGGCGACATGGTGCATGTGGCCTATGGCTACGGCCTGTTCACGGGCGGCCTGGGTGCGCACTACGGCGCCGAGCGCGCGGGCTGCACCGTGGTGCCCATGTCGGGCGGGCAGACCGAAAAGCAGGTGCAGCTGATCCAGGATTTCCGGCCCGACATCATCATGGTCACGCCCAGCTACATGCAGGTGATCGTGGAGGAGATGCAGCGCCAGGGGATGGACCCGCGCGAGAGCTCTTTGCGGATCGGCATCTTCGGCGCCGAGCCCTGGACCGAGGCCATGCGCCGCGAGATCGAGGGCAAGGCGGGGCTGGATGCCGTGGACATCTACGGCCTGTCCGAAGTCATGGGCCCGGG
>NZ_JAELTK010000222.1:0-410 GCF_016428765.1 Delftia sp. ASV31 | reverse complement strand
CACAGTTCGGACCAGATCGCCATCGATAATTATTGCTAGACCGTCAATCGACGCGTCGTCTTCGTCGGTTGTTACATCGGCGGGATCAAAACGCCCGAGAAAGTGTTTTGAAACACAGCAGTAGTTGCAAAACATTTCAAATTTCTTGGACTCTTTCAAATCTTGATGGCCAAAAGATTCAGCAAGTTCATTTGTGTGGTTTTTTAAAATGATATGCATGGTTTTATGCTGGCTATTTATTTGACTAGATTGGAAGACTTACATGTTACCAGAAGTTTTTTCATTCTTGGCGGCGGGACGATGTTGAGGCGTTTTTTAGGTTCTATTTGCTATCGCATCTATCGTTTTCCCCTAGATCAATGCATAGGGAATGCTGATGCTTTTTTGGACTTCACTGTCTAGGCCAGAGG
>NZ_JAELTK010000221.1:0-414 GCF_016428765.1 Delftia sp. ASV31 | reverse complement strand
AAATTACTGAGCGCGAAAACACTGGGCGCGAAAACACTGGGCGAATGGAGGCGCGGTCATGAGTTTGGAAAACGATATCGGCTGCCTGCGCAGCCTGCCGCTGTTCCGGGACATGCCGGCATCGCGGCTGAAGCTCGTCGCGCTGATGGGCGAGCGGCTGCTGTTCGAGCCGGGAGCCATCCTGATCCATCCGCAGGAGAAGCTGGAGGGCGTCTACGTCATCATGGAGGGCGAGGTCGAGATCGCGCATCTGGGTGAGAACGGGGACGAGCGGCGTTTCGTCAAGGATGCCGGCAGCATCACCGGCGACGTCTCCCTGCTCAGCGGCAAGCCGTTCAGCACGACCATCAGCGCGAAGTCGCGGGTGCTGGCGCTGCGGATTCCGAAGGACCTGTTCTTCGAGCTGCTCCAGAC
>NZ_JAELTK010000220.1:0-419 GCF_016428765.1 Delftia sp. ASV31 | reverse complement strand
AATCAATTCTTTGATATATGCAGAGCAATGGTATAGCAAAGAAGTTAGTGTGCGCTCGATAATTTTTCGATTGTTATGTATAAGAACGACAACGCTAACTGAATGTCGAAAATTTGTAAATTCCGGCTTTGCAGTGATGGCATCGAGTCGAGAAAACCATGAATTCTCCCAAACAAACCGATCCCCATGTTCTTTGAACACACGATCATCCAGATGCATGACCTTAGCGCAAGCCAGGGCAAAATCTTCTGGATTTTTCTCAATCATCAATCCAGGGTATCCATTTATTTCCGGTAAATCAGTGGAAATGACAGGCTTACCGGCAAACAAATACTCAAAGACTTTAATGGGAGATACAGCATCAGAGATTTTCCCCGGAGTAAATGGAAGCAAGCAGAAATCCGAGTACGCCAAATATG
>NZ_JAELTK010000219.1:0-420 GCF_016428765.1 Delftia sp. ASV31 | reverse complement strand
AGCCGAGACCGTCCACCGCGCTTGCCGGGCTCAAGGTGCTGGACCTGACGCGGGTGCGGGCCGGGCCGACCTGCGTGCGCGTCTTTGCCGATTTCGGGGCCGACGTGATCAAGGTCGAGAGCCCGCCGGGGCTCGATCCCAACGAGAACATGAGCGGGCCGCGCCTCGGCTACGACATGCAGAACCTGCATCGCAACAAGCGCTCGCTGGCGCTGAACCTGAAGACGCCCGAGGGCAAGGCGATCCTGATGAAGCTCGTCGACGAGGCCGATCTCGTCGTCGAGAACTTCCGGCCCGACGTGAAGGAGCGGCTCGGGCTCGATTTCGAGACGCTGCATGCGCGCAATCCGCGCCTGATCCTGGTCTCGATCTCCGGGTTCGGCCAGTCCGGCCCGTACCGGACGCGCGCCGGCTTCGACC
>NZ_JAELTK010000021.1:0-72913 GCF_016428765.1 Delftia sp. ASV31 | reverse complement strand
GCCGAGGAGCTGCTGCAGATCATGCCGGCCGACACGCGCACGCCAGTGGACATGCGCGAGGTCATCGCGCGGCTGGTGGACGGATCGGACTTCCATGCCTTCAAGGAGGCCTTCGGCGCCCAGACGGTCTGCGGCTACGCGGCCATCGAAGGGCACGAACTGGGCCTGCTCACCAACAACGGCCCGCTGGACAGCGACGGGGCTAACAAGGCCGCGCAGTTCATACAACTGTGCGCCCAGCTGGGCCGGCCCCTGGTCTTCCTGCAGAACATCACGGGCTTCATGGTCGGGCGCGGCCATGAGGAGGCCGGAATGATCAAGCATGGCGCCAAGCTGATCCAGGCCTTGTCGAATGCGCCCGTGCCGCGCTTCACGGTGATGTGCGGCGCCTCCTATGGAGCGGGCAACTACGGCATGTGCGGGCGCGCCTTCCGGCCCGATCTGCTGTTTTCCTGGCCCAACGCGCGCACGGCCGTGATGGGCGGCGAGCAGGCGGCCATGACCATGCGCATGGTGGCCGAAGCCGCCGCACGGCGCGCGGGCGCCGAGCCCGACGCGCAGGCCCTGGATACGCAGCATCGGGACATCGTCCAGGCCTTCGACTCGCAGTCGGGCGCCATCCACACCAGCAGCCTGCTGATGGACGACGGCGTGATTGACCCGCGCGAGACACGCGCCTGGTTGGCCATGGCGCTGGCCACGGCGGCCGGTGCGCGCAGGCGCGACCTGCATCCCGTGCAGTTCGGCGTGGCCCGCCTTTAGAGCGCTGAGGGCGGCCCTGCCATCCCTTCCTGCCCGGTGGCGCGGCGTCCATGCCGCGCGGGCCCGGCTTCGCAAGTTCACAGCCCACCAAGGAGAGCACAGCATGATGACTTCCGACCATATCGCCCTGCAGGACAGCGTGCGCAGGCTGATCGCCAGGGAGATCGAGCCCCATGTCGAGGAATGGGAGGCGGCCGAGATCTTCCCCGCCCACGAGGTGTTCAAGAAGCTGGGCGCGGCGGGCCTGCTGGGCGTGAACAAGCCCGTGGAATACGGCGGCATGGGGCTGGACTACAGCTATGAGATCGCGTTCTGCGAGGCCATAGGCAGCATCAGCAGCGGCGGCGTGGGCATGGCCATCGCGGTGCAGACGGACATGGCCACGCCGGCGCTCACGCACTTCGGCTCGGACGCATTGCGCGAGCAGTTCCTCAAGCCCACGGTGGCGGGCGACATGGTGGTCTGCCTGGGCGTGTCCGAGTCGGGCGCGGGCTCGGACGTGGCCTCGCTCAAGACCACGGCGCGCAAGGACGGGGACGACTATGTCATCAACGGCTCCAAGATGTGGATCACCAACGCCACCCAGGCCGACTGGATGTGCCTGCTGGCCAATACCAGCGAAGGCGACGTGCACCGCAACAAGTCGCTGATCTGCGTGCCGCTGCGCGAGAACGGCAGGCTGCGCCCCGGCATCAGCATGCAGAAGATCCGCAAGGTGGGCATGTGGGCCTCGGACACGGCCCAGGTTTTCTTCGACGATGTGCGCGTGCCCCAGAGCTACCGCATCGGCGAGGAGGGCAAGGGCTTCACCTATCAGATGCGCCAGTTCCAGGAGGAGCGCCTGAGCGGCGCCACGCGGCGGGTTACGGCGCTGGACAAGGTGATCGACGACACCATCGAGTACACGCGCCAGCGGCAGGCCTTCGGGCGCTCCATTCTCGACAACCAGTCCGTGCACTTCCGGCTGGCCGAGCTCAGGACCGAGGTGGAACTGCTGCGCTCGCTGATCTACCGAGCGGCCCAGGTCCACATGGGCGGCGGAGACATGACGCAACTGGCCTCCATGGCCAAGCTCAAGGCCGGGCGCCTGTGCCGCGAGGTCACGGACTCCTGCCTGCAGTACTGGGGCGGCATGGGATTCACCTGGGACAACAGCGTCTCGCGCGCCTGGCGCGACCTGCGGCTGATCTCCATCGGCGGCGGCGCCGATGAAATCATGCTGACCATCATCTGCAAGCACATGGGCACCTTGCCCCGGCGTGCGGATTGAGCGGGGAGCCAGCCATGCGCTTCGACACCCTGCTGATCGCCAACCGTGGAGAGATCGCGCTGCGCATCATGCGCACGGCGCGGCGCATGGGCCTGCGCTGCGTGGCCGTGTATTCCGATGCCGATGCACACAGCCCCCATGTGCGCTTTGCCGACCTGGCCGTGCACATAGGCCCTGCGCCTGCCGACCAGAGCTACCGCGACGGCGCGGCACTGATCGCGGCCTGCCGGCGCGCGGGCGCCCAGGCCATCCATCCGGGCTATGGTTTCCTGTCCGAGAACGCGGACTTCGCGCAGGCCGTGGCCGATGCGGGGCTGGTGTTCGTGGGGCCTTCGCCGGGCGTGATCGACCTGATGGGCAACAAGGCCCGGGCCAAGCAGGCGATGGAGGCCGCGGGCGTGCCCACCGTGCCCGGGGCTGCGGCCCAGGGCGACGCGCGCCACGTGCTGGAGGCCGCGCGGCGCACCGGCTTTCCCGTGATCCTGAAGGCTGCGGCGGGCGGTGGTGGCCGGGGCATGCGCGTGGTGCGCCGCGAAGATGAACTGGAGGCGCTGCTGCGCCAGGCGCGGTCGGAGGCGGCCAGCGCCTTTGGCTCGGACGAAATCATCCTGGAGCGCGCCATAGAGAATGGCCGCCATATCGAAGTGCAGGTGCTGTGCGACGAGCATGGCCGCTGCCTGCATCTGGGCGAGCGCGACTGCTCGACCCAGCGGCGCTTCCAGAAGCTGATCGAGGAGGCGCCGTCGCCCGCCGTGGACGAGGCGCTGCGCCAGGCCATGGGCGAGGTGGCGCGCAAGGCCTGCGAGGCCATCGGCTACACGGGCGCAGGCACGCTGGAGTTTCTGCTGGACGCGCAGCGGCGCTTTTACTTCATGGAGATGAACACGCGCCTGCAGGTGGAGCATGGGGTGACCGAACTGGTCACGGGGCTGGACCTGGTGGAGCAGCAGATCCGCATCGCCCAGGGCCAGCCGCTGGCGCTGGCACAGCAGGACGTGCGCCTGCGCGGCCATGCCATCGAGCTGCGCCTGTGTGCCGAAGATCCCTGGCAGGGCTATCTGCCCCAGGTCGGCACGGTGGGCCTGTGGCGCGCGCCGCCCGAGGTGCGTGCCGACACCTGCCTGGAAGATGGCGCCGAAATCGGGCCCTTCTATGACTCCATGGTGGCCAAGCTCATGGCCTGGGGCGACAGCCGCGAGGCCTGCCTTGCAAGCCTGCGCCAGGCCTGCGAACGCACGGCGCTGCTGGGCGTGCGCAGCAACCTGGGCTTTCTGCGCCGCTGCCTGGCGCATCCGCAGTTCGCAGCAGGCGAGGTGACCACGGACTTCCTGGGGCGCCAGGACCTGGGGCAGGACCCCTGGCGGCGCACACCCTCGCCCCATGCGCGCGCGGCGGCCGCGCTGCTGCTGGGCGGCGGCATCCGCCTGGCGGCAGGCGCAAGCGCTGCGGGCCGGATCACGGACCAGATCACGGATCGGTTGCCGGGCCGGTCGCTGTGGCTGCGCGATGCCAGCCATCCGGCGTCGCCATCCCCGGCGCAGGGCTACACGCTGAGCCATACCGGGGGCGGGCTGCAACTGGCCTGTGAGGATGGTCCGCCGCCCATGGCGCGTGGTGCCACCGATCCTGCGCCTGCGGCCGCTTCTGTCTCCGTCTCCTGGCAGCTGGGCAATCTGCGCTGGGAGCCCCAGACGGGCCTGCTGGGGCTGGAGGTCGACGGCCTGTACCGGCCGCTGCACTGCCACCAGGACACCAGCGGACAGCTCTGGGTGCAAGACGGTGCGGACAGCTTCGTGTTCGAGCGCCTGCTGCGCTTCGGGGCCGGCCCTGGCAGTGCGGGCGGGGGAGGGGAGGTGCGCGCGCCCATGAGCGGCCGTGTCATCGCCGTGCTGGTGGACGAGGGCCAGCGGGTGGAGAAGGGTGACACCCTGCTGGTGATCGAGTCCATGAAGATGGAAATGCCGCTGGCCGCGCCCGGCGCGGGCCGCATCGCGGCGCTGGGTGTGCGTCCGGGCATACAGCTGGGCGCGGGCCAGGTGCTGCTGCAGGTGCGTGCCGATGAAGACAAGGAGCTGTCATGAACCCCTCCACCCTCCCGGACCGGCCCGCGCAGCACACGGTGCTCATCGGCGGTGCGTCGGGCTTCTGGGGCGACTCCCAGATGGCCGTGCCCCAGCTCCTGCAGCAGCCGGACCTGCAGTACCTGGTGTTCGACTACCTGGCAGAGACCACCATGTCCATCCTGCAGCGTGCACGGCTGCGCTCGCCCGACCTGGGCTATGCCACCGATTTCGTGACGTCGGCGGTCGGGCCGCATCTGAGGGCCATCCGCGACAAGGGTGTGCGCCTGGTCTCCAATGCGGGAGGACTGCATCCTGCAGGCTGTCGCGATGCCATCCTGGCGCTGGCGCGCGAGCAGGGCGTGCAGGTCAAGGTCGCCATCGTCACGGGCGACGATGTGCTGGACCGACAGCGGGACTTCGAGCCCTGGCAGCAGGAGCCCCTGCCCGCGCAACTGCCGCCGCTGATGTCGGCCAGCGCCTATCTGGGCGCTGAGCCCATCGCCCGTGCGCTCGATGGGGGCGCCGACATCGTCGTCACGGGCCGCTGCGTGGACAGTGCGGCGCTGCTGGGCATTGCCATCCACGAGTTCGGCTGGCGCATGGACGACTACGACCGCCTGGCCCAGGCCAGCCTGGCCGGCCATCTGGTCGAATGCGGCGCTCAGGCCACGGGAGGCCTGTTCACCGACTGGGAGGCCGTGCCCGACTGGGCCGACATCGGCTATCCGCTGGTGCGCATGCAGGCTGACGGAGGCTTCGAGCTGTTCCAGCCCGCAGGGCGCGGTGGCCTGGTCACGCGCCAGACCGTGGGCGAGCAACTGCTCTACGAGATAGGCGACCCCTGCGCCTATGCGCTGCCCGACGTGGTCTGCGACTTCTCGCAGGTGCGCATCGAGGACCTGCCTGGCCATGGCGGCGAGGGCGGGCGCGTGCGCGTGGGCGGTGCACGGGGGCGCGCGCCAGGCCCGGGCTACAAGGTCACGGCCACCTACCAGCAGGGCTGGCAGATTGCCATCATGATGGCCATCCGCGGCCAGCGGGCCATGGACAAGGCCTGCCGCACGGCCGAGGCGCTGCTGGCACGCACCCGCGTGCAGATGCATGCGGCGGGCTTTGCCGACTATGGCGAAACGCTGGTGGAACTGCTGGGAGCCGAGTCCATGTACGGCCCCCACCGCCGCGTGGCCGACAGCCGCGAGATCGTGCTGCGCATTGCCGCGCGGCATGCGGACCGGCGTGCGCTGGGCTTTCTGCAAAAGGAAGCCTCCTCGGCCGGTACCTCCATGGGGCCGGGCACGCGCAGCCACTTCGGCGGCCGGTCCGAGGTGCAGAGCGTGATCCGCACCGCCTCCTTCCTGCTGCCCAAGGCGGCCGTGGCCGTGCAATGGCAGGCGGCGGAGGACGCCTTGCCGGTTCCGGTACCAGTGCCAGTTACGGCGCAGGGGTCGGCGTCCACCATCACTGATGAGGCAGCCGCTGCGCAGGTGCCCGCCGCGATGCCGGCGGGTGAGGACACCGTGCGCCTGCCGCTGGGCTGGATCGCCCATGGCCGCAGCGGCGACAAGGGGGACGACGCCAACATCGGCCTCATGGCGCGTGCACCGCAATGGCTGCCCGTGCTGCGCGAACAGGTCGGCGCCGAGCGCGTGCAGGCCTACTTCGCCCACCTGGCCAGCGGGCCGGTCACACGCTACGAACTGCCGGGCCTGGGCGCATTGAACTTCGTGCTGCGCCAGGCGTTGGGCGGTGGCGGCTCCTGCAGCCTGCGCTCCGACCCGCTGGGCAAGTGCTATGCCCAGATGCTGCTCGACATGGAAATCGACTGCCCGCGTGCCCTGGCTCCCCATGGCCCGCCCGTGGCCGCCCGCGCGCCCGGCGCATCACTGTGAAGGAGAGCGATCATGCAGACGCAGAAACTGGAAACCCCGGAGTGCTGCGGCCCGAGCACGTCCATGCCCATGCCCATGCCCTGTTCCCGCCGCGCCTGGCTGCGGAGCGGCTGTGCCGCGAGCCTGGTGGCCGCGCTGCCACCGCTGGGCCTGGCGCAGGGCAGCCGGCTGGACAAGCCCGTGCGCATCGTCGTGGCCTACGGCGCGGGCGGCGCCTCGGACAGCATTGCGCGCTTTGTGGGCGAGGCCATCGCCCAGCGCGGGGGCAAGCCCGCCATTGTGGAAAACCGGCCCGGCGCGGACGGCAACATCGCGGCCGAGTACGTGCTGCGCGCACCCGGCGATGCCTACAACCTGCTGGTGTCGGGATCGTCCACGCATGCGGCCAATATCACCATCTACCGCAAGCTGGGCTACAGCCCGCAGGGCGATTTCACGCCGCTGGCCACCATGGCGACCACGCCCTATGCCATGCTGGTCAATCCCCGGCGCATCGCCCAGGCCACGGCGGCCGAGTTCCTGGCCTGGGCGCGCAGGCAGGGAACGCAGTTGTCCTTCGCCAGTGCGAATGTGGGCGGACGCATCGCGGGCGAGCGCTTCAAGCAGCTCACCCGGATCAATGCCGTCAGCGTTCCCTACAAAAGCAGCGCCCAGGCCATGACCGACCTGATCGGCGGGCAGTTCGACTACTACTTCTGCGACATGCTCACGGCGCTGCCCCAGGTCAAGGCCGGCACGGTGCATGCGCTGGCGCTGTCCAGCGCCCAGCGCATACCCAGCCTGCCCGATGTGCCCACCGTGGCTGAACTGGGCTACCCCGACTTCGACGTGAGTTCCTGGATCGCCGTCTGGAGCGCCAGGGCCGCCACGCCGCCAGCCGTCTCGGCCCTGCTGTCGCAATGGGTGGGCGAGGCCCTGTCCAGCGCGGCGGGCAAGGACTTCCTGGTCGGCAAGGGCCTGGTGCCCACGCCCGTGTTGCCCGAGCACCTGCTCTTCCTGCAGGAGCGCGATACCCGGCTATGGGGGCGGATCATCACCGAGGCGGGCATGACCGCCCAGTGAGCCCGAGCGATGCGCCATGGCGACTCAACGCGGAGCGATCAGATGAAGCACTTTTCTTGCACTGTCGTCCAGCGCGTCGGCGCGCCAGTACAGGTGAAACCGCATGGGGGCGAGGGCGGGCAGGCGGACCTGGGGGTCGAGCACGCGCACATCCGGGGCCAGCATTTCCACCGTACGCGCCGTGATGCCCAGGCCCGCGCGCACGGCGGCACGCACGCCGGCCAGGGTGGAAGTCTGGAAGGCCGCATGCCAGCCGATGCCGGCCTCGTCCAGGGCCTGCACCATGCTGCTGCGAAACGGGCAGGCGTTGTCCATGAGGATCAGCGGCACGGAGCTGCCGGCCTGGTGGTGGTAGCGCGCACCCGCGATCCAGGCCACGGGCGAGGTACGCAGCACCAGTTGCTCGAAGCCCGCATGGGCGGCAATGTCCACCAGCAGGTCCACGTCGCCCCGGCGCAGCGCCGAGGCCAGCCAGCGGCTGCGCCCCACCTGGATATCGATGCTGAGCTTGGGAAAGTTCTCGGCGCACAGCTCCAGGTAGGCGGGCAGCAGGGCGTCCAGCGCGTCGGCGCAGACGCCTATGCGCACCGGGTGGGAGAAGGTCTCCTCGGTAATGGCGCGGTAGGCCTCGTCGTTGAGGCTGACCATGCGCCGCGCGTATTCCAGCAGCCGCGCGCCCTCCGTCGTGAGGCGCTTGCGCCGGCCCACGCGCTCGAACAGCGCGCACCCCAGCAAGGCTTCCAGCTTTTGCATCTGCTGCGAGACCGCCGCCTGGGTGCGGTAGACCTTTTCGGCTGCATTGGTGAAGCTCTCGCGCTCCGCCACGGCCACGAAGGTGCGCAGCAGGCTGATGTCGAGGTTGCGGGCCGTCATCGCGTGACCGGTCCCTGCCATGTGGTCGGGTGCACTTTGTCTCCTTGACGGCCTTCAAAGGCCTTCTTTCTTGTCTGAACGTCGCATTCCACCGGAGGAAACCATGTCCGACGCCATCCTAGACCAGGCCGCGCCCGCCTGCGTGCTCAGCACCATCGACGGGCCGTTCTGCACCATCCACCTGAACCGGGCCGAGGCCCGCAACCCGCTGGGCGCGGACACGGTGCAGGCGCTGTCCCAGGCCGTGCGCCAGGCTTCGCAGGCGCCCGGCGTGCGCGCCATCGTGTTGACGGCCGCCGGGCCGGCCTTCAGCGCCGGAGGCAACCTGGGCAACCTCCAGGACCGGCTGGACGCGCCGGCAGGCCGCGATGGCCGCGACCCCATTGCGGCCGGCAACCGCCGCTACGGGGACTTCCTCACCGAGCTGTCCCGCGTGCCTCAGGTCACCCTGGCCTGTGTGCAGGGGCCGGCCATGGGCGGCGGCGCGGGCCTGGCGTGTGCTGTGGACATCGCCATAGGTTCGCCACTGGCCAGATTCGGTTTTCCCGAAGCGTCCATCGGCCTGGTGCCCGGGCAGATCCTGCCCTTCGTGGCCGCGCGCCTGGGCTTGCAGGCGGCGCGCCGCCTGGTGCTGACGGCCGAGCGCATCGATGCCGCCGAGGCCCATCGCATCGGCCTGCTCGACTACCTGGCCGAATCGCCGCAGGAACTCATGCCGCTGGCCCAGCGCGTGTTGCGCTCCATCCTGGCCACCGCGCCCCAGGCCTCGGCCGCCACCAAGCGCCTGCTGGGCGGGCTGCCCGTGGCGCCGCTTCCGGCCAGCGAGGCGCTGCAAGGCTACCTGGACGCGGCCGCCGACCTGTTTGCGCAGCAGATGCGCTCGGAAGCGCCCGAAGGCGTGACTGCCGCACGCGAGCGCCGACCGGCCAAATGGAACCAGGCGGCCGGCTTGAACCTGGGCATTTGAAACACTCAAGGAGACTTGCGATGGCTGCCATGGACGGACTCAAGGTGATCGATCTCTCGCGCGTGCTCGGCGGGCCGCTGTGCGCGCAGATCCTCGGCGACCACGGTGCCGATGTGCTCAAGATCGAAGGCCCCGATGGCGACGAGACGCGGACCTGGGGCCCACCCTTCGACGCGGCCGGCATGGCCTCCTACTTCGCGGGCATCAACCGCAACAAGCGCACGGTCTGCCTGGACCTGTCGCGGGCCGAGGGGCGCGAAGTCGTGATGCGGCTGCTGGAAGATGCCGACGTGCTGATCGAAAACTTCAAGGTCGGCACGCTGGAGCGCTGGGGCATGGGTTATGGCGAGGTGCTGCGCCAGCAATTTCCGCGCCTCGTCCACTGCCGCGTGACAGGCTTCGGCGCCACGGGCCCGCTGGGCGGACTGCCGGGCTACGACGCGGCCGTGCAGGCGCTCGGCGGCCTCATGAGCATCAATGGAGACCCCGATGGCGTGGCCACGCGCATGGGCGTCCCCATCGTGGACGTGACCACAGGCCTGAACGCCGTCATCGGCATCCTGATGGCGCTGCACGAGCGCGAGCGCAGCGGCCTGGGCCAGTCGGTGGAATCGGCCCAGTACGACAGCGCCATCTTCTCGCTGTACCCGCACTCCATCAACACCTTGTTCAGGGGCCGCGCACCCCAGCGATCGGGCAACGGCCATCCCAACATCGCGCCCTACGATACCTATGCCACGGCCACCGAGCCCGTCTACCTGGCCGTGGGCAACAACGGCCAGTTCCAGCGCCTGTGCGAAGCCGTGGGCCATGGCCACCTGTCCAGCGACCCGCGCTATGCCACCAACGCCCAGCGGGCCGTGCACCGCTTCGAACTCAAGCGCGACCTGGAAGCCGCCTTTGCCCGCTTCGATGCGCAGGCGCTGTTCGAGATGCTGGTCGCCACGGGCGTGCCCTGCGGCGTGATCCACAACGTGGTCGAGGCCCTGGACCACCCCCACACCGCCCATCGCGGCATGGTGGCGGAGGTGGACGGCTTCCGTTCCGTGGCCTCACCCGTCAAGCTGGACCGCACCCCGGCCAGCTACCGCCTGCGGCCCCAGGAAATAGGAAAGAGCAGCGTGGAGGTGCTGGAGGAGGCCGGGTTCACGGCCGGGCAGATCGGCCAACTGCTGGACAGCGGGGTGCTGCGGCAGGCCTGAGGTTCAGTGGCTGCTACCTGCACGAGAGAGTGACGCGGTTCATCCGGAATGTGATTTCCTGAGGGCGTTGCAGCGGTCTGTGCCTTGCTTTGAGCAAGGCACTGTCGTCAGTGAAATGCGGTGGGCTGCGGTGCCGCTTCAGACTGGCAGTTGAAGAAATACACAAGGTCGGACGCTGTCATGACGCGGCCGCAATGGGGATTGGATTGCGCGCCTTCCAGTGACCTGCCCGAGCGGCGTGCAATGGCTGGCGCAACGCTCATGTCCAGATCATCACCGTCCAAACCGAGTTCTTCCTCAAGCCGGTCGGGTGCGCGGACAGGGAAGCTCTTTTGGTAGCTGAGCAGTTCTTCCTGAAGCTGTTCATGCACAGCGCGGACTACCAAAGGATCTGTGCTGCGCAAATCAAAGGAACGGGCAAAGCCGCAGATCGACTCGCCGTTTTTTCTGGGGCTGGTACATCGTGGGCGCTGTCCATGTGCTGCTGGCGTTGATTTTTGGCGCGGCCTATTCGTGCACGGGTTGTGCGCGCCGCAGCAGCTGTGCGTGCAGCGGACCCAGGCGCGCTTCGATGCGCTGGCGTTCGCTTTCGACAAAGACGGCCGCCTTGTCCCGCCCGTCAGGCTCGAAGCGCTGGTCCAGCGCCTTGGCGTGCTGGCGAAGGCGTGCGGCGATGCGCTGGCGCGCCGCCTCGCCTGCGTGCAGGTCGAAGCGCCGGGCTATCTGCTCCATGGCTTGGGCATCCAGCTGGCGGTAGTGCAGCACAGGAACGCCCTGGCTTTCGTGCAGATCCCGCATCCGCTCCATCATTGCCTGCAGCACGCGCATGCGGTGGTCGAGCACGGAGACAAAGGGTTGGCTGCCACTGCCGGAACAGAAAACCGGACCGGCGCCAGCCAGCGACGGGTCGCCCGACATGTGCCGGCCGGCCTGCCTGTGGTGTGAGGCCAGGATCTCCACAGGATCGCGGACCAGCATCAGGCCGGGCACCTCGGGGTAGAGATCGTGCAGCAGCTCCCACTGGAAAATGTCCCAGGCATTCCACTTGACCACCAGGTTGCGGCGCCCCGGCACGGCCGCGGTGATGGCCGACACCAGGCCGGCAATGCCATCGCGCTTTTGCGCCCGGTCCAGCGAGCTGTCCAGCAGCAACTCGGTGAACACAGGTGGCTCCGACAGGACCAGCGTGCCGTCCAGTTCGGAAAGGCAGCCCGAGACCAGGGTGGAGCCGCAGCGCGAGAGGTGGAAGATGAAGCCGGCAGGCGGATGGCCCCCGGGCCTGGGAAGGGATTCCGCGCACAGGCCGGCCAGCGGCGTGCGCGGCCGGATGAACTGGTTCAGCAGCCTGCGCTGCAGGCAGCGGCTGATGTACTCGTCATGAAACGGCTCGGTGGCAGCGCCGTCCGGCAGGCACCAAAGAATGCTGCGCGTGCGTGCCTCATACCTGTGTGGCAGCCAGCCACCGGCCAGCAGTGCGGCAGTTGGCACGGCGGCCGCCTGGTTCAACTGCTGCAGCGCCTGCATGAGCCGGCCATCGTTCCAGGCGGGAAGACACCACAGCAGGCGCAGCTGCACCAGTAGCGACTCCATGCTCCTGGCCTGCTGGAAAAGGGTGTGCTGCCGGGGGCTTGCGATCAGTTCGGCAAAGGCCGCCTGCAGCTCATGCATGGGCGTGTCCCTTGCCGATGCTGTCTACCAGCCAGGCGTTGGCAAGGCAGTCGATGACCAGGTGGGTGCGGTCCCGGGTGCCCCGGTTCACCACTTCATGCGTGGCATCGGCATTGAAATACCAGAGCTCCCCTGCGGCCATGGGGATCGTGCGGCCTTCCACGATGAACTGCACATCGGGATGTGTGTGCACGGGCACATGCAGCCGGGCCTGGCCATGCGCCAGGCCCAGCCCATGGTCGCGATGCGGCTTGATGGATGAGCCGGCCTTCAGCTGCATCAGGCGCACAGAGCGCAGCGGGCATTGCAGTTGCTCCAGCACCTGGCGTATGGCGGGGCAGTGCTGCAGCAGGGGCAGGTCCTCCCAATCCTCCTCGGGTTCCTCGATGGAGAAGCTCTGGAGAATGGGGTGGGCCGCCACATGCTGGCGCTGGCAGCGCAGCGGCATCACACGCCATACGCCTTCGTAGCCGCCGTGGTTCACGTGGTCGCACCATGGCGAGGACAGCAGCGCATCCACCTCCTCGCGCAGCGCCTGCAGCGCAACCCTGGCATCAAGCCGCGCAAACAGGGGCGTGCCGGCACAGGCGTCTTCATGCGCGCAGGGCAGGGCGGGCCTGGCATTCATTGCAGCGCCTTGGCCAGTGGCAGGGGACAGGTCATCAGCGGCGCCATGCCCTGGGCGGGCGTGCCCGGCGCAGTCGGCTGCCCCTGCAGCAGCAACGCCTGCAGGCGCGAAACACATGCGGCCACGCTGAGCTGGTCCGTGCGCAGGGTCAGCTCCGCTGCCACAGGGGGTTCATAGGGCGAGTCGATTCCGGTGAACTGACGCAGTTCGCCGCGGCGCGCTTTTCTGTACAGGCCCTTGGGGTCCCGCCGCTCGGCAACGGACAGGGGAACATCCACGAACACCTCCAGGAAGTCACCCTTGTCGAACAAGGCCCTGGCAGTGTCGCGCTCGCTACGGAAAGGGGAAATGAAGGCCGCGATCACGATCGTGCCCGCATCCACGAAAAGCCTGGCAACCTCCGAGACCCTGCGTATGTTCTCCGCCCGGTCTTCTTCGGAAAAGCCCAGATCGCGGTTCAGCCGGCTGCGTATGTTGTCTCCGTCCAGCATATAGGTACGCCGGCCGGCTGCGTGCAGATGCGCCTGCAGCGCATTGGCGATGGTCGATTTTCCGGACCCCGAAAGTCCGGTCAGCCATATCGCAACCGCTTTATGACCATGGAGTATCTCCCGGTCTTGCCTTGAAACGGAAGACAGTTGGTCATGTATGTCGGGCGGCGGATTCTGGCCGGAAAACAGCATGGATTCAATACGGGAAGGAAAGGCCTGGAGTGGATGCTGAGCGCATCAGGTAGGCAGGAATATCGATGGATTGTAAGAAGTTTTCAAGAAGAGATTGCTGAAGCGGTTTTTCGTTGTGTGGCCGGATTCAAGCGATTTCATTGGCCATTTATTTTCTTCTTCAGAGGAGGAAGGTGGATGGTAGGTGTGGTTTTGGTAGTTATCAGCGAATGCTTATATTTTTCATGATTCTTGATAATTAATTTGCAATAGTCGTTGATTATGTCGATTGAACATGCTGCTGTCGGTTTTTGGTGATTGATTGATTTCTTGTTATCAATAGCATTGTGCGAATTGAGAATATAAGACGGAGAAATCTGCATCTGATGAGAATGGTTGGAAAACCTGTTCAATGCATATGCGCGACATATCACTGAAACCAGGTACTGGCTGCAGATTCCAGATGTCCGGCGCCCGGCGCTGTCTCGCATGCCTGAAGGAGGGAAGGGGGCAGCTCAGGCCTGACTTTGAAAGTGAGAGGCTGCGCGGTTCCGGCGCAGAGGGAAGGCGCCGCCTCCAGGCGAAGCACCGATCAGCCGTTGGTGGCTATCATGGCGGCGTCACTGTTGTCAATATGCATCAAGTAACAAATTTAAATAACAGATACAAGAATCTTTTTCCCCTCGATAGCTACAATGCATCGTTTTTTTAGAGCCAGCGGCCAGTAGCTACTGGGCGTGACATTCAAACATAGGCATCGGGGGGGAGATTTTCGTGCGCCGCGTTTTTGCGATTCGGGCGTGGTCTGCGCTTGCGCCCGGACTGCAGGAACCTGTCCAGTGGCGGCAGTGGGCAAGGCAGCCCGTCTTGCCACAGGGCGAGGTCCGTCCGGATCTTGCCCATATCCCCCCAATTGCCCGCAGGCGCCTCGGCCCCTTGGCCAGATGTGCCGTTGTTCCCGCCGATACCGTTGCGGCGCAGGCTGCATTGGCTGACCTGCCCGTGGTCTGGGCCTCGCGCTATGGCGATGCTGAAAAGTCGCTTGCCCTGCTGCAGGCGCAGGCGCTCGGAGAGGCGGTGTCTCCCACGGCATTCGGCCTGGCGGTGCACAACGGCATTGGCGCCCAGCATTCCATTTTGCGAGGCATGCGTGCCAATGCACTGTGCGTGGCATCCACCGATTGCGCGCCGGAGGCGGGCATGGTGGAAGCATTGGGTCTGCTGCACGAAGGCGCGCCGCAAGTCATGCTGGTCTGTTACGACGCGCCACTGCCTGCTCCGTATGACGGCTTTCATACAGAGCCCCAGGTGGTATTCGCCTGGGCGGTCTTGCTGCAATGGGCAGCACCCGGAGAGTCCGGGTTCCTGTTGAGCAGGCAGCCCGGGATGGACGCCGCGCAGCCGGAGCCGGCCCGCGCGCCGCATTTACCGCACGGGTTGCAGGTGTTGCAGTTTCTGTTGCACGACGGCCAGGCATCCCTGGCAGTCCCGCAGCGCCCGGCACAGCGCCGTGGTGCAGGCGGATGGCGATGGGAGCGCGCTCATGGCTGAGTGGCTCAATCGTCAGTGGCGCCTGGCGGCCACCGGCCTGTGCTTTGCCGTGTTCGGCCTGGGTGGGCTGGTGGTGCGCTGCGTGGTCTATCCGGCCTTGCTGCTGGCCATCCGCCACCCGCAGTCGCGCCAGCTGGCGGCCCAGTCGGTGATCCATCACAGCCTGCGCTGGTTCGTTGCCCTGATGACGGGCGTCGGCGTGCTGTCCTATGAAGTGCGCGGCCGTGAACGTCTGCAGCGGCGCGGCCTGCTGATTCTTGCCAATCACCCGTCGCTGATCGACGTGGTGTTCCTGATCTCCTTCGTTCGCCATGCCGATTGCATCGTCAAGGCGGCGCTGGCGGGCAACCCTTTCACGCGCGGCCCCATCCGGGCGGCCGGCTTCATTGCCAACAGCCGTGGCGAGGGCCTGCTGCAGGACTGCCTGCGCTCTCTGGCATCCGGCAACAACCTGATCATCTTTCCCGAAGGCACGCGCACACCGCTGCATGGCCAGGTCCGGCTGCAGCGCGGCGCAGCCCATGTGGCGGTGAAGGGCTGCGTCGATATCACGCCGGTGCATATCCACTGCAGCGTGCCCATGCTGACCAAGGGCGCGCCGTGGTGGCAGGTGCCGCCGCGCAAGCCCCACTTTTTCATCGAAGTTCGTGACGACATCGGTATCGAGGCCTTTTGCCAAGGGGCGGCCAGCAACTCCGTGGCGGCCCGACATGTCACGGACCACCTGTCCACACAACTATTCAAGGAACCGTCCCGTGCCTGAGCTTGAGCAAGAAATCAAAGAACTCATCATCGAGTCCCTGGCGCTGGAGGACATCACGCCACAGCAGATCAATGCGGGCGAGCCCCTGTTTGTCGAGGGCCTGGGACTGGACTCCATCGATGCGCTGGAGCTGGGCCTGGCGCTGCAAAAGCGTTTCGGCGTGAGCCTGTCCGGGGACTCGGAACAGACGCGTCAGCATTTCCGCAGCGTCCAGGCGCTTGCTGCCTTCGTGGCAGCCCAGCGCACGCACTGAGTGCGGCCCTCCGCGCAGACCGCAGAAGACATTTTCATGAACAAAGAAACCATCTACGAACGCATCGTCGAAATCCTGACGGAAACCTTCGATATCGAGGCGGAGCGCATCACGCCCGAAGCCCGGCTCCATGACGACTTGGACATCGACAGCATTGATGCCGTGGATCTGATCGTCCAACTGAAGCCTCTGGTCGGCAGGCGGCTCAATGCCGAGGCCTTCAAGTCGGTGCGCACCATCCAGGACGTGGTGGATGCGCTGCATCAGCTGATGCAAGAAGATAGCGCCGTCGCCTGAGGAACACGCCTGCCATGCGCAAAACCGCGACAGGCCTTGTGCTGCTGGCCACGGTGCTCTATCCGCTGGCCGTCTATGCCGCGTTGGGGCGTGTGGCTGCGCACTGGATTGCCGCCGCATTGGTGGTGCTGGCGCTGGCGCGTGCCTGCAGCAGCCGCGAAGGATTTTGGTGGGTGGTCGCTGCGGGGGCGGCGGCGCTGTCTGCCGTCTCGTGGTGGCAGGGCAATGGCCTGGCGCTCAAGTTCTATCCGGTGCTGGTCAATGCCGTGCTGCTGGCCGGCTTTGGTTGGAGCCTGTGGTTTCCGCCGTCGGTGGTGGAGCGCCTGGCCCGGCTGCGGCAGCCTGATCTGCCTGCGCCGGCCGTGCGCTACACCGCCCGGGTGACGGCCGTTTGGTGCGTCTTCTTTGTCTGCAATGGCGCGGTGGCGGCAGGTACGGCCCTGTATGGTAGCGACGAGGCCTGGGCCTTGTACAACGGTTTGATCGCCTATGGGGCCATGGGGCTGCTGATGGCGGTGGAGTGGCTGGTGCGCCAGCGTGTGCGCAGGCGCCATGGACATGTGTGAGGCAAGGATGACGGCCACAAAGAGCGAACAAGGTCTGGCACTGGCATGGGTGGCATTGGCGCAGGTGGCACTGCCGCAGTCCAGGGACGCAGGGCATGTGGTGGCAAGGCCGCAGGATGCGGCGGTCACGCACGCGCAATGGGTCGATGCTGTCCGGGCGTGGTGCGCGGCCTTCCAGCGTGTGCAAGGGGCGGAAGTGGCCTTGTACTGCGGCAATCCGCTGACCTTTGCCGCTGCGCTATGGGGTGCATGGCACGCGGGCAAGACGCCGGTGCTGGCCAGTGACCTGCATGCGCACACGCTGTCGGCGCTGCTGCCCCAGGTGGCGGCCTGCGCGGGCGAGTTGCCCCAGGCCCTGGTTCCTGATGCCGCTGGCGCGGACGGCGTGGTACTGCAGCCCCTGGACATGCACAAGGCGCGCGTCGTGCTGTTCACATCCGGCTCCACGGGTGTGCCCGAGCGCATTGAAAAGCGGCTGTCGCAGCTGGATGCCGAAGTGCAGGCCCTGCAGGCCGTGTTCGGTGTCGGCATGGCGCAGGGGCCGCACGTGCAGGTGCTCTCCACCGTGGCGCACCATCACATCTACGGCCTGCTGTTCCGCATTCTGTGGCCGCTGGCGGCTGGCCGCGCCATGGGCACGCATCTGGCGCACTATCCCGAGGATCTGGTGCAGCCACTGCAGCAGGCGCCGCGCAGCCTGCTGGTATCGAGCCCCGCCATGCTCGGCCGCTTGCCGGCGCACCTGGACTGGTCGCAGGCGATGGAGCGACTGGGCGGCGTGTTTTCCTCCGGCGGCCCACTGGCCGAGAGCGCCTCGCAGCACACGCTGCAACTGCTGGGCCATTCGCCCACAGAAGTCTTCGGCAGCTCTGAAACGGGCGGTATCGCCTGGCGCCGCCGCGCAGAACACGGCGAATCCTGGCAGGCCCTGCCTGGTGTGGAGCTGCGCCTGTCGGACAGCGGGCTTCTTGCCGTGCGCTCGCGCCATCTGCCTGATGCGCAGCTTTGGTGGGAGACGGCCGACCGTGCCTTGCCCGGCATCGACGGCCTGGGCTTCGTGCTGCAGGGGCGTGCAGACCGCATTGTGAAGATTGCCGAAAAAAGGGTGTCTCTGACCGCCATGGAGCGTGTTCTGGAAACCCATGGTGGAGTCCGGCAGGCCAGGGCCGTGGTGCTGGAGCAGCCGTCCGGCGCCAGCGGCATCGCTGGCGGTGCGCCGCAGCGCGTGGGCATGGTGGTGGAGCTGTGCGAAGCGGGCTGGCAGGCGTTGCAGCAGCAGGGCCGTCGCGGCATGGGTCAGGCGCTGCGCTCGCTGCTGCAACCCTGCGTGGACCGCGTGGCCTTGCCGCGCCACTGGCGTTATGTGGAGCGCATGCCCATGAATGCGCAGGGAAAGACTACGCATCACAGCCTGCTGACCTTGTTCAATCCCGTGATTCCCTTGCCGGCATGGCAGGAGCGCAGCGCGCAGCGCGCCACGGCGCAACTGCTGGTGCAGCCCCGGCTGCGCGTGCTGGAGGGGCATTTTCCCGAGGCATCCCTGGTGCCCGGCGTGGCGCAACTTCATTGGGTGGTGAGCCTGGCGACCCAGGCCTTCGGCCTGGAGCACGGATTTGCCGACGCGCAACTGCTCAAATTCCAGCAGCCCATCCTGCCCGGCGATACGGTGCAGATGCAGCTGCAGTGGCAGCCCGAGAAAGGCTGCCTGCAGTTCGAATTGAGTTCCGCGCGGGGCGTGCATGCCAGTGGCCGCCTGCTGGAGCGCAGGCCATGAGGGCGCCGGACTTTCGTCCCACGGCCCTGATCCCCGTCTACAACCACCCCGACACGGTGGGCGTGATGGTCCAGGGCTGCCTGCACGCCGGCCTGCCGTGCCTGCTGGTGGACGATGGCTCGGAGCCGCGCTGCGCCGCCGTGCTGGATGCGCTGGCAGCGCAGCACGCAGGGCAGGTCCAGGTACTGCGCCTGGCAAGCAACCAGGGCAAGGGTGCCGCCGTGATGGCCGGCCTGCGCGCCGCGCTGGCCCAGGGCTGCACGCATGCGCTGCAGATCGATGCCGATGGCCAGCACGCCGTCAGTGACATTCCCGCCTTCCTGGCGCTGGCCCGTGCCCACCCGGGGAGCATGGTCTGCGGGGCACCCGCCTATGACACCAGCGTGCCCAAGGCGCGTCTTTATGGCCGGTACCTCACCCATGTGTGGGTGTGGATCAACACCTTGTCGTTGGACATTCGCGATTCCATGTGCGGCTACCGCGTGTATCCGCTGAAGACCACGGTGGCGGTGCTGGACCGCACCCGCATGGGCCGGCGCATGGAATTCGACACCGAAGTGCTGGTGCACCTGCACTGGCGCGGCGTGGCCTTCGTGACCTTGCCCACGCCCGTGACCTATCCCGCCGATGGGCTGTCGCACTTCAGGGTCTGGAGCGACAACCTTCGGATCTCCGGCATGCACGCGCGCCTGTTCGGCGGCATGCTGCTGCGCAGCCCGCAACTGTTGGCGCGCCGACTGCGAACGCGGGGGGCGTCATGAGCGGGCCTTCCACACGCAGCCCGCACCACTGGGCGCAGATCGGTGAAAGCACCTGCGTGGGCGGCATGTGGCTGCTCTACCAGCTTCACCGATGGCTGGGCCGCTGGCCCTTTTTGCTGTGCCTGTATCCAGTCGTCGGCTACTACTGGCTCACGCGCCCGGTGGCGCGGCGCGCTTCCCTGCAGTACCTGCAGCGCCTGCAACAGGCGCACAGCCTGTGGCCGCGCGGGCCGGGCTGGGTGCACGGCCTGCGGCACTTTGGTGTCTTTGCCCAGGTGATCCTTGACAAGCTGCTTGCCGTAACGAACAGCTACCGCACCGAGCACGTGCGTTTGGAGGGGCAACAGCCCTTGCTGGACCTGATGGCCCGCGGGCAGGGGGCCGTGCTGGTGACCGCGCACATGGGCTGCGTCGAGCTGTGCCAGACCCTGGCCCGGCAATGCCCTGGCCTGCAACTGACCATCCTGGTGCATACCCGGCATGCCGAGCGCTTCAACCGCCTGCTGCGCCGCATGGCGCCGGACAGCGGGGTGCAGTTGCTGCAGGTCTTGGACTTCAACATGGCCACCGCCCTGGCACTGGCCGACCGCGTGGCGCGCGGGGAGTTCATCGCCATTGCTGGTGACCGCGTTCCTGTGCATGAGAGCAAGACCACGCAGGCCCTGTTTCTGGGCCATGAAGCCGCCTTCCCCTGCGGGCCCTACATCCTGTCTGGCCTGCTCAAGTGCCCGCTGTATTTCATGGGCTGCGTGCATGAGGGGCGGGGCTATGCCGTCGAGTTCGTGCCGCTTGCCGCCCAGGTTGAACTGCCGCGTGCGCGGCGCGCGCAGGCGCTGGCCGGCTATGCCCGGCTTTACGCCCAGCAGCTTGAACGCCTGCTGTGCAAGGCGCCTTATGACTGGTTCAACTTCTTCCCGTTCTGGGAGCAGGGCATGCCTGCACCTGCACCCACGCATCCTCTCAACCATGGGTAATTTGCCCTTCACGCGGAGCCTTCATGGCCACTGACCAGGAAATCGCCTCGCGCGAGCGGCTGAGCTACGAGATCGAAGTCACGCCGGCGTTCTACGACATCGACGTGATGGAGATCGTCTACCACGGCCACTACGTGCGCTATCTCGAACTGGCTCGCAGCGCCTTGCTGGCCCACTTCGACTACGACTATCCCCGCATGCGCGACTCCGGCTACGGCTGGCCCGTGGTGGACATGCGTCTCAAATACGTGCGCCCGGCGCTGTTCGGACAAAAGCTCCGGATCAAGGCCACCATCACCGAGTGGGAAAACCGCCTGCGCATCGACTACCTGATCAGCGATGCCGCCACGGGCGAGAAAGTGAACACGGCCCACACCACCCAGGTGGCCGTGGACATGCGCACGCGCGAGATGTGCTTTGTCTGCCCTCCCGTGCTGTGGGAACGGCTGGGGGTGCAGCCATGACTGCCCGAGGGACGCGCCTGGCTGCATGGGGCATGGCCTGCGCCCTGGCTTGCACCTTGTCTCTTCCGGCTGCCTTGCAGGCCGCGCCTACTGCCGGTGTTTCCGGCGTTGGCGACGGTTCCCAGACCCCCCCGGCCTCCCAAGTGTCACAGCAGGCTCTGCTGGCCCAGGTGCGTGAGCGCGTGCAGAGCGCGCCTGTGGTGCGTGGTCAGTTCACGCAGCTCAAGACTGTGCAGGGCTTCAGGCAGCCTCTCAAATCCTCGGGCGACTTCGTCGTGGCACGTGGCAAGGGCATCGCCTGGCAGGTGCGCCAGCCCTTTGCCTCGACGCTGATCGTCAGGCCCGACAGTCTCCTGTCGCGCGGCGCCGATGGCAGCACGGCCGTGCAGATGCGCGCGCAGGACGAGCCCGTGCTGCGCACCATCAATGCCATGCTGTTTGCCGTGGTGTCGGCGGACCTGGCGCAGCTCACCCACTACTTCGATGTCAGCGGCCAGGTGCAGGGTGCCGGCTGGAGGCTCCACCTGGTGCCGCGCGACCCCGTGCTGGCCCTGTGGCTGCAGGCGGTGGACCTGAGCGGCCAGCAGTTTGTGCAGTCCGTGCAATTGCAGGAGGCGCGCGGCGACCGCAGCCAGATCCAGATGGCGAACCCCGTTGCCGAGCAGGCGCTGCGTGCGCAGGATGCCGCACTGTTTGACTGAGCCCGCGCCATGAGCACCTGTCCATCCCCCGCGCACGATACCGGCAGCCAGGACCGTCCCGGCCTTCTGTGGCGTGCAGCCGCATTGGCCTGGCTGCTGGCCGTGCTGGTGGTGGCCGTGCACCAATGGCATTTCTGGCATGGCCAGCGCATGGACACCGATGTGCTGGCACTGCTGCCGGTCAATGAACAGGCGCCCGAGGTGACGCGCGCCACGCAGCAGCTGGCCGACCAGTTGTCGCGCCAGGTCACCGTGCTGCTGGGTACGCCCGACTGGGCCGGCAGCCGACAGGCCGCACAGCAGTTCCGGCAAAGCCTTTCACGTCAGGCGGCCGTGCCGCTGCGCGAGCAGGCGCTGGCGCAGCAGGTTTCCATGCAGGCGGCCCTGGATTTCTACCAGCCCTGGCACCAGTCCCTGCTCACGCCGCAGCAGCGCGACCGGCTGCAGCACACGCCGGGCGAGGTCCTGGTGCAGCAGGTCCTGCAGGACCTGTACCAGCCCGGCCTGCAGGCGCGGTTGACCGACTGGATTCGTGATCCCCTGGGCCTGTGGACCCCCTGGTGGACGGCGCGCGCTGCGCAAAGCCATGCGCGGCCGCGCGACGGTGAGCTGTGGGTGTCCGGGCAGGGGCAGCAATGGGTGCTGCTGCAGTACGCGCTGTCGGGTTCGGCGTTTCGCCTGTCGGGCGAACCCGTGCTGCAGGACGCGCTGCAGCAGGCCCTGGCCGATGTGCGCCGGCAGTGGCCCGATGCGCAACTGCTGATGGCCGGCGTACCGCTGCATGCCGAGGCAGCGGCCACGCAGGCGCATGGCGAGATCAACACCATCGGCTGGGGCTCCCTTGCCGCTGTCCTGCTGCTGGCGTGGCTGGCATTTCGCGCCGTGCGCCCGATGGCCCTGGTGGGCCTGTCCCTGCTGATCGGCACGGCGGTGGCGCTGAGCGTGACGGCGGCCCTTTTCGGCCAGGTGCATTTGCTGACCCTGGTGTTCGGCGCCAGCCTGGTGGGTGTGGCCGAGGACTATGGCATTCACTACTTTGCTGCCCGGCAGGGCGCCCCACGGCGCACGCCGCATGCGCTGATGCGTTCCCTGCTGCCGGCACTGTGGCTGGCGCTGGGCACCAGCGTGATTGCCTACCTGGCATTGGGCGTCGCGGCTTTTCCGGGACTGCGGCAGATGGCCGTTTTCTCCGTGGTGGGACTGGCCGCCGCCATGTTGACCGTGGTCTGCTGGTTCCCCTGGCTGGACCGGGGCCACATGCCCGCCAGCCCCGCTGCACGGCGCATAGGCCTGAGCCTGATGGCCTGGCCGCGATGGCGCGCAGCGCTGCCGGGTTCGGTGGTGCTGGGCGCCGCCATGGCGGCCTGGCTGGCGTGGGGCGGGCGCCTGAACATCCAGGACGATGTGCGCCAGCTGCAAAACGGCGCGCCTGCCCTGGTTGCCCAGCAGCGCCAGGTGGGTGACATGCTGGGCCTGCCCAGCCCGGCCCAGTTCTACCTGCTCGACGGGGCCAGCGACCAGGAGCTGCTGCAGCGCGAGGAGCTGCTCAAGCAGCGGCTTGATGGGCTGGTGCAGCATGGTCAGCTTGCCGGTTACACGGCTGTGTCCGACTGGGTGCCTTCCGCCCGGCGCCAGAGCGAGGATCTGGCCCTGGTGCGCCGTGTCGAGGACCAAGTGCTGCAAGGGATCAATGCCCAATTGGGCGAGTCTTTCAGTGCGCCTGCCGCCGCACCGGTGCAGCTCCTGACAGTGCAGGCCTGGCTGGAGCAGTCCATCTCCGCGGCGGCCGGCCCCCTGTGGCTGGGCGAGCGCGATGGCCGTTGGCGCAGCATGCTCATGCTGCGCGGCGTGGCCGGTCAGGCCGCACTGCCGGGGCTGGCGCAGGCAGCGCAGGGGCTGGAGGGCGTGGTCTGGGTGGACAAGCCCGCCGAGATCTCCGGCCTGCTGCAGCGCTACCGCCTGTCGATGACGCAACTGCTGGTGCTGGGCCACGGCCTCGTGCTGGCCGCTCTGTGGCTGCGCTTTGGCCGCAAGGCCTGGCGAGCCTGGCTGCCCACCGTGCTGGCCAGCCTGGCGGTGGCGGTGGTTCTGTCCGTCTGGGGCCAGCCCTGGCAGCTTTTCAACGTGCTGGCGCTGATGCTGTTGCTGGGCGTGGGCATCGACTACGGCATCTTCCTGCAGGAGCACGAGGACGATCCCCACGCCTGGCTGGCCGTGGTGATCGGCGCGGCCAGCACCTGGCTGTCGTTCGGCCTGCTGGGCCTGTCCCAGACGCCGGCCTTGCGGGCCTTTGGCGTCACGCTGATGCTGGGCCTGCCGCTGGTGCTGGTGCTGGCGCCGCTGTTTCGCGCGCCGCCGCAGGCGCCTGCCGGCACCCCTCTCTGAAAAAGACACCGTACATGCAACGTACCGAACAGACTGAAATCCTGATCATCGGCGCCGGTCCTTCCGGCGCCGTGGCGGCGGGCCTGCTGCGCCGGCAGGGGCGCCGGGTGCTCATCCTGGAGAAGGAAGAGTTCCCGCGCTTTTCCATTGGCGAGAGCCTGCTGCCGCAAAGCATGGCCTACATCGAGCAGGCCGGCATGCTGCAGGACGTGGTGGAGGCGGGCTTCCAGCACAAGAACGGCGCAGCCTTCGCCCGGGGCGATCTGCGCACGGCCTTCGACTTCCGTGACAAGTTCTCTTGCGGATGGGGCACGACGTACCAGGTGCAGCGCGCCCATTTCGACAAGGTGCTTGCCGATGCTGCCCAGAAGGCGGGCGCCGAGATCCGCTATCGCCATACGGTGACCGGCGTGGACGTGGCAGGCGCCCAGCCGCAGGTCACGGCCCGCACGCCGCAAGGCGAGGAATATGTGGTGCAGGCCCGCCATCTGCTGGATGCCAGCGGCTTTGCGCGCATCTTGCCGCGCATGCTGGGGCTGGAGCGGCCCTCCGGTTTTCCCGTGCGCGCGGCCCTGTTCACGCATGTCGAGGATCGCATCGCGGCACAGGACATGGACCGCGACAAGATCCTGATTTCCGTGCATCCCGAGCACCGGCATGTATGGTTCTGGACCATTCCGTTTTCCAATGGCCGCAGCTCGCAGGGCGTTGTCGCCACGCCCGAATTCCTGGAGCGCTATGCGGGCTCCGAGGTCGAGCGCCTGCGCGCCATCATTGCCGAGACGCCCAGCCTCGCGCAGGTGCTGCGCAATGCCCAGTGGGACACGCCGGGTCGTTCGCTCACGGGCTACTCGGCCAATGTGACGGCGCTGTGGGGCCCGGGCTATGCCTTGCTGGGCAATGCGGGCGAGTTTCTGGACCCGGTGTTCTCCAGCGGCGTGACCATTGCCCTGAAGTCGGCCAGTCTGGCCGCCGACTGCATCGCCCGCAACTGGCAGGGCGAGGCGGTGGACTGGCAACAGGACTATGCCCAGCCGCTGCAGGCAGGTGTCGATACCTTTCGTGCGTTCGTGCAGGGCTGGTACGACGGCAGCTTCCAGGATGTGATCTTCCACCCGTCACATGCGCCGGACATCCGCCGCATGATCTCGTCCATCCTCGCCGGCTACGCCTGGGATGGACGCAACCCCTATGTGGCCGAGCCAGAGCGCCGCCTGAACGTGCTGAGCCAGCTTTGCCAGCCTGCGCAGGGGGTGCTGGCATGAGGCGACTGCGTCTTTTCCCGGCCTTTGCGCGCCAGCGTGCGCCAGCCTTGTTCGCGGCGTGCGCTGCCATCATCACGGCCAGCACGCTGGCAGGCTGCTCCACCGCACCAGAGGCGCGTGCACCGCAGGGCGATGCCACGCCGCCGCGGCTGGCATTGCCGCCGGCTGCGCTGGGCTGCGAGCTGGCGCTGCAGCAGCATCTGGTGGTACAGGCGCCTGGCCAGCCCGCGCAGGAACTGGACGCGCTGCTGGAGGTCGATACGCAGACGGTGCGCCTGGCGCTGGTCCACCTGGGGCAGCGCGTGGGCGTGATCGTCTGGGATGGGCAGCAACTGCAGACCGAGCTGTCACGCTGGTGGCCGGCGCAACTGGCGCCGGCGCAGGTGCTCGGCGACATGCAGCTGGCGCTGTGGCCGGTGGACGCCATTGCGCGGGACTTGCCTGCGTCCTGGATGCTGCAAGAGGTCGGAACACCCAGCGGATCGGCCAGACGCCTGTCTCACCAAGGGCAGACGCGCGTCGAGATCCGGCCTGCCGGCAGCGACGGGTTCGAGATCGTGTATGCCGCAGGCGCCTGGCAACTGCGCGTTGCCTCGCCCGGCGGCATGCGTCCCTGTGCCAATGCAGGGGAGGGCGCATGACCGCGATCACCCCGACGGCACAGGCCGTGTTTGTGCAAACCCTTTCAGCCACCAGCTCCCTGGGCGCCGATGCGGCCAGCCTGCGCGCCGCATTGTTCGCCACCCAGGCCCCCGACAGCCTGCAGTGCAGCGACCGCTACAGCCCGGGCCGGCACCTGCCGCTGGGCTGCCTGCCGCCCCACGTGGTGCTTCCCACGCTGGACTGGGCACCGCCGCCGCAGCGATCGCGCAACAACGCCCTGGCATGGCACACCGCCCAGGGCGTGCGCGGCTCGGTGGAGCAGGCCCTGTCGCGCTGGGGCCCGGCGCGTGTGGGCGTGGTGGTGGGCACCAGCACGGCCGGCGTGCAGGAGGGTGAAGCCGCTGCCGCCCATTGGCAGGCACAGGGCCGGTTCCCGCAGGACTTTGACTACGCCTTGCAGGAGATGGGCAATGTGTCGGAGTTCCTGGCCCAGCACCTGGGCATCCAGGGGCCGGCGCACACCCTCTCCACCGCCTGCTCCTCCGGGGCCAAGGCGTTGGCATCGGCCGCGCGCTGGCTGCAGGCCGGCCTGGTCGATGCCGTGCTGGCCGGCGGGGTGGATGCGCTGTGCGCCTTCACCGTGGCCGGCTTCAGCGCGCTGCAGGCCGTGTCGGACAAACGCTGCAACCCGCTGTCTGCCCGGCGCAGCGGCATCAACCTGGGCGAGGGTGCGGCGTTCTTCCTGCTGACGCGTGAGCCGGGTCCCGTGCGCCTGGCCGGTTGGGGCGAGACGCAGGATGCCCACCACATGTCGGCCCCCGACCCATCCGGCCAGGGCGCCATCCAGGCCATGGAGCAGGCGCTGCGGCGTGCGGCCATGCGGCCCGGTGACGTGGACTACATCAACCTGCACGGCACGGCCACGGTGCACAACGACGCCATGGAAAGCCTGGCCATACACAGCGTGTTTGGCGAAGCAACGCCCGTGAGCTCCACCAAGCCGCTGACCGGCCACACCCTGGCGGCGGCCGGGGCGCTGGAAGCGGCCATGGCCTGGCACCTGTTGCACGACAACCCGCAGGGCCGGCTTCCTGCGCACTGGTGGGATGGCGAGCAGGCGCCCGAACTGCCCGCCCTGGCCGTGGTCCGCCCGGGTATGGCGCTGGGGCGTGCGCCCCGGGCCGTGCTCAGCAATTCCTTTGCCTTTGGCGGCAGCAACTGCGCCCTGCTGCTGGCCGCTGCCTGAGGAGCCATCGAGATGAACGCATTTCTACCGATTGAAAACTACGTGCCCCATCGCGGCGTGATGCTGCTGCTGGACTGCCTGCTCGATGCATCTGCCGATAGCGCCCATGCGCAGGTCACCGTGCCGCGTGATGGCCTGTTTCTGCAGGACGCCGGCATGCCCGCCTGGGTGGGGCTGGAGTACATGGCCCAGACCGTGGCTGCCTGGGCTGGCTGGCAGGCGGTGCAGGCCGGGCGGCCCGTCAAGCTGGGCTTTTTGCTGGGCACGCGCAAGTTCCAGGCGGCCTGCACACATTTTTCCCCGGGCAGCGTGCTGCGCGTGAGCGTGCACTGCGAACTGGTGGGCACCAATGGCCTGGGCATGTTCGATTGCCGCATCCAGCCCCAGGGCGAGGACAGCGTGCTCGCCCAGGCCCGCATATCCGTTTACGAACCAGACAATGGCAGCGCATTCATACAGGCGCTGGAGCAAGAAGGAGTTGGACAAGCATGAGTGCAATCGCCCAGCCAGCCACGGTGCTGGTGACAGGGTCGAGCCGGGGCATAGGCCGGGCCATCGCCCTGCGCCTGGCGCGCAATGGTTTCGACATCGTGGTCCATTGCCGCAGCGGCCGCGAGCAGGCCCTGCAGACGGTGGCCGACATTGCCGCGCTGGGCCGCCAGGCCCGCGTGCTGCAGTTCGATGTGGCAGACCGCTCTGCCTGCGCTCAGGCGCTTGAGGCCGACATGGAACAGCACGGCGCCTACTACGGCGTGGTCTGCAATGCCGGCATCGCCCGGGACAACGCCTTCCCTGCCATGACGGGCGAGGAGTGGGATGCCGTGGTGCATACCAACCTGGATGCGTTCTACAACGTGCTGCACCCGGTGGTCATGCCCATGGTGCGCCGCCGCAAGCCGGGACGCATCGTGACGCTTGCCTCGGTCTCCGCCCTGATGGGCAACCGGGGGCAGACCAACTACAGCGCGGCCAAGGCCGGGGTGATCGCTGCGACCAAGTCCCTGGCCGTAGAGCTGGCCAAGCGCGAGATCACGGTCAATTGCGTGGCGCCCGGCCTGATCGACACGGAAATGGTCAGCGAGGAAGTGCTCGAACATGCCTTGGCGCTGATTCCCATGCGCCGCATGGGCACGGTGGACGAGGTGGCGGGTGCGGTCGCCTTCCTCATGGGCGGCGAGGCCTCGTACATCACGCGCCAGGTCATCTCCGTCAATGGAGGGATGGTGGGATGAGCGCAGCAAGCAAACGGCGTGTGGTCGTCACGGGCGTGGGCGCCTTGAGTCCCCTGGGCCACGACTGGTCTGCGGTGCGGAAGCGACTGCGCACCGGGCGAACGGCCATCCGGGTGATGGAGGAATGGGCTGCCTATGAGGGCCTGAGCACCCGGCTGGGCAGCACCGTGCCATCCTTCGATCTGCCGGCGCACTACAACCGCAAGACCATGCGCAGCATGGGCCGCGTTGCCCTGATGGCCACGCGCGCCAGCGAGCTGGCGCTGGCCGATGCCGGCCTGCTGGGCAATGCCTTCGTAAAAAGCGGGCACATGGGCGTGTCCTATGGGTCTTCTGCGGGGACGCCCTCGGCCATCGGCGACTTCGGCCGCATGATGGCCGACAAGAGCACCGAGGGCATCAACGCCAACACCTACATCAAGATGATGTCGCACACGGCGGCGGTGAACATCGGCGTGTTCTTCGGAACCACGGGCCGCGTCATCACGACGTCCAGCGCCTGCACCTCGGGCAGCCAGGGCCTGGGCTATGCCTTCGAGGCCATTCAGAGCGGCAAGCAGCTTGCCATGCTGGCCGGAGGGGCCGAGGAGCTGGATGCCACGCAGGCGGCGGTGTTCGACACCCTGTTTGCGACCAGCGTCAAGAACGACAGCCCCGAGTGCACTCCCCGTCCATTCGACGCCCGGCGCGACGGCCTGGTGCTGGGCGAAGGCGCCTGCACCTTCGTGCTCGAAGAGCTGGAGCATGCACTGGCCCGGGGCGCATGCATCCGGGCCGAGTTGATCGGCTTTGCCAGCAACTCCGATGGCACCCATGTGACGCAGCCCAACGCCGCCACCATGGCCCAGGCCATGCGCATGGCGCTCGAAGACGCGGGGATCGAACCCTGGGAGGTCGGCTACGTCAACGCCCACGGCACGGCCACGGACCAGGGGGACATTGCCGAATCGCAGGCCACCCACGAAGTGCTCGGCAGCCAGGTGCCCATCAGCAGCCTCAAGGGCTACATGGGCCACACGCTGGGCGCCTGCGGCGCGCTGGAAGCCTGGATGAGCATCGAGATGATGCGTGAAGGCTGGTTTGCAGCCAACGCCAATCTGCAGCAACCCGATCCGCGCTGCGCCGATCTGGACTACGTCATGGGCGAGCCGCGTGCCTTGCACACCGATATCGTCATGAGCAACAACTTCGCCTTTGGCGGCATCAACACCTCATTGATTTTTCGACGTTGGAAGCAACAGGAGCCAGTGAAATGAAACAGACGAGAACCGCCGCCATTGTCCTGGTCCTTGCCCTGGCCGCAGGCAGCGCGGTGGCACGAAGCACAGACATCTATGAACCCCCAGCGGTCATGTGGACCGCCTCGCCCGAGACCACGACGCAGCAGTTGCACGATCGCATCGTGGTGGCGGCAAAGTCGCTGGGCTGGATGGTGGTCGGCGACGAGCCGGGCCGCCTGGAGCTGCACTACGACAAGCAAGGCAAGCACCAGGTCAACATCGCGGTGCACTACAACACAGATACCTACCGGATCAGCTATCTGCACAGCGTGAATCTGAATTACTCGGAAGGCGATGGCAAGCGGGAGATCCATCCCAACTACAACCGCTGGGTCCGGAATCTGATGAAGAAAATCAGTACCCCGTAGTCCATCGCTGTCCCTGTTCCAGGCTTTTTTACAGAGAGGGAGTTTCCATGAGAAAGATGATCTTGGCAGCCATGGCGCTGGTGGCCGCAACGGCGGTACATGCCCGCAACGAAGCAGTGATGCTGCCGCTGGCCGACGTGGTGAAGCTCGGCCTGGAGCAGGGCAAGCTCGACGGCAGCGTGAGCTTTCACCTGTCCGGTGCCAGCACGCCTGCCATCTCCGAAAGGCTGGGCGATGACGTGTCCAACAAGAAAACCAACGGCGTGGGCAAGGACGATGCCACGGCCTGCAACTGGGCAGCGCTGTCTGCCCTGATCGCCTTCGAGGCCAAGGCCAAGCAAAAGGGCGCCAACGCCGTGGTGGACCTGCACAGCTTCAACAAGAAGCAATCCACCCGGGATCCAGTCAATTTCGAATGCCGTGCAGGCAATGTGATGGCCGGCGTCACCTTCAAGGGCACCTATGCCCGCGTAGGCCGGTGATTTGAGCGCGCCGGCCGCCTGCGCCTTGCTGGTGGGTGCGCAGGCGCCTTTGTGGGCAAATGCGCAGTCGCTGGCAGCGGGCTGGCTGACGGACTCGGAGCGGGAGCGCCATGCCGGCATGCGCGAGGCGCGCCAGCGCGAATTCATCGCCTGCCGCTATGCCATGCGCCTGCTGCTGGCCGGCGGGCACGATGCCGCATCGACCTGGCGGCTGGCAGCGCCCCGCAATGCTGCACCCCACGTGGAGCAAGGCGGGGAGGGTGGCATTTTTGGAGCGCAGTCCCGTTTGAGCCTCTCGCACAGCGCCGGCTGGCTGGCCTGCGCCGCCGCACAAGGCCCGGTGGGCGTGGACATTGAGCGGCGGGCAGAGCGCCGCCAGCGCGACGTGCATGCCATGGCCGAGATGGTGTGCTCCCCGCCCGAACGCGCATGGCTTCAGGCGCAGGACGGAGCCCGTCTGCAGCACAGCCTGGTGCAGCTGTGGAGCCTGAAGGAGGCCTATTTCAAGAGCCTGGGCCAGGGCCTGGACTTTGTCCGGATGCGGCAGCTTGCGTGGGCACCGGCCTCCGCTGCGCTCGACACGGCCCGGCAGCCCCTGGCCCGCGGCCGCCTGTGGCAAGGCAGGGATTGCGATGCACAGGCCGTGTGCCTGGCGCTTTGCATGCCTGGGCCCCTGCCCGAGGTGGCTATGCACGTGCAGGGCGAGGTGGCCTGGCACGCTGTTTCGGATTGGCGGCTCGTTGAGCTTGCCTGACCTCTGACGGGCAACTGCCGGTGATCTCGCTGGCCTGTGATCTCCGGGTTGATACTTAATGTCTGAACATGTATAGACAACTACAGTCAGCCCTATCAAGGAGATGCATATGGACCGAGGCAGGCTGTTCCGGGGTTGGTACATCGTGGGCGCCGTCCATGTGCTGCTGGCGTTGATTTTTGGTGCCGCCTACTCGTTCGGGGCATTTTTTTTCAGCATCCAGGCACAGTTCGGCGCCAGCAGCTTTTCCACGGCTTCCATCTTTTCATTGACGGCACTGATCTACTACGCCGTCGGCGTGTTCTCGGGCGCCTGGAGCGACAGGACCTCGGTGCGCACCGTCACCTCGGCCGGCATTGTGCTGCTGTCGCTGGGCTTTGCGGCCAGCAGCCTCCTGACATCATCGCTGGCGGCTTTCCTGGGTGCCTTCTGTGCGCTGGTCGGGCTGGGAGTTGGTCTGGTCTATGTGCCTGCTGTCTCCACCATTCAGCGCTGGTTCGTGCTGCGGCGCAGTTCGGCTTCAGGTATCGCGCTTGCCGGCACCGGACTTGGAACCCTGCTCGGGCCCGTGGTGGCCGGCGCACTCATGGAGCATCTGTCCTGGCAACTGACCATGCAGGTCTATGCCGCAGCCATCGCACTGGCCGGCCTGGCTGCCGCAGCCGCCCTGCGAAGCAGGCCCGAGGAACTGGGCCTGCATCCCGATGGCATCCCTCCCGGCCGCGCCAAGTCTGCGGGGCAGACGGGCCACGGCCTGGACGTGGGCCTGGGGCAAGCGGCCCGGCAGGCGCGCTTTTGGTGGTATTTCGCCGCCATCTTCTTCGGCTCCATCGGCCTGTTCCTGGCGCTGATCCACATCAATCCGCTGGCGCGTCAGCAGGGGCTGCCTGCCGCGCAGGCCAATTTGCTGATCGGGCTGATCGGCGTCGGCAGTGTGCTCGGGCGTCTGGTGCTGGGGCGGCTGGGCGACAGGATGGGGCCGCTGCGCTTTCTGTTGGTGCTGACCGCGAGTCTGGCCCTGCTGTGCGGGCTGTGGTCCATGGCGCAAGGCTTCACGGCCCTGGCGGGATTCGCGTTGGCATTCGGTGCGGTCAATGGCGGCTGCATCGCGCTGTACCCGGCCGTGGCTGCCACCTGGTTTGGCACGCGGAGCCAGGGCGCCATCCTGGGTGCGCTCTACGTGTCGGTCGGTATTGCTGCCGTGGCAGGGGGCAGCCTGGCGGGGCTGCTGTTCGATCTGTCGGGCAGCTACACATCGTCCATCCTGCTGGCGGGCGGCAGCGCCGTACTGTCGGCCCTCGCGGTGCGGATGGCGGCGCGCGCAGGAGGCGCGAAGCCACAAGCATGACCCAACGAAAAAGCCCCTGGCTCTTGCGAACCAGGGGCTTCTTGTTTGGTGCCGGAGAAAGGAATCGAACCCTCGACCTTCTCATTACGAATGAGCTGCTCTACCAACTGAGCTACACCGGCGACAGACAAAAATTATAACGGCAAATTTATGCCTCGGAATGGTACTGCGTCACTTTTTCGACTTCGTTCTTGGAGCCGAGGATGACGCTCACACGTTCGTGCAGCTGGGTGGGCTGGATGTCGAGGATGCGCTGCTTGCCGTTGGTGGCGGCGCCGCCGGCCTGTTCGACCAGCCAAGCCATGGGGTTGGCTTCGTACATCAGGCGCAGCTTGCCGGGCTTGTTGGGTTCGCGGCGGTCCCAGGGGTACATGAAGATGCCGCCGCGGGTCATGATGCGGTGCACGTCGGCCACCATGGAGGCGATCCAGCGCATGTTGAAGTCCTTGCCGCGCGGGCCTTCCACGCCGGCCAGGCATTCGTCCACGTAGCGCTTGACGGGCGTATCCCAGTGGCGCATGTTGGACATGTTGATGGCGAATTCCTTGGTGTCCTCGGGGATGCGGATGTTTTCCTGCACCAGCACGAAGGAGCCTTGCTCGCGGTCCAGCGTGAACATGGACACGCCGTCGCCCACGGTCAGCACCAGGGTGGTCTGCGGGCCGTAGATGCAGTAGCCGGCCGCGACCTGCTGGGTGCCGGGCTGCATGAAGTCCTGCTCGGTCACGCCGGGGTGGCCTTCGGGCTTCTTGAGCACGCTGAAGATGGTGCCGATGGAGACGTTGACGTCGATGTTGGACGAGCCGTCCAGCGGGTCGAACATCAGCAGGTATTCGCCGTGCGGGTAGCGGTTGGGCACCAGGTAGATGCCTTCCATTTCCTCGGAGGCCATGGCTGCCAGGTGGCCGCCCCATTCGTTGGCCTCGATCAGCACCTCGTTGGCGATGATGTCCAGCTTCTTCTGGACTTCGCCCTGCACGTTCTCGCTGCCGGCCGTGCCCAGCACGTCGCCGATGGCGCCCTTGTTGACGGATTGGCTGATGCGCTTGCAGGCACGGGCCACGACTTCCAGCAGCAGGCGCAGCTGGCCGGGGATGAGGCCGTCCACGCGTTGCTGCTCGACCAGGTAGCGGGTCAGGCTGACGTTTTTCTTCATGGGTTCAACTCCTAAAAATCCGGGAGGCGCGGCCTGGGCCGCGCCTTGGGTCAATCCGCGAGGGCGCGGGTGACGACTTCACGCACGTCGTTGCTCAGTTCAGCGCGGGCCGCCACGCGGGCGATGGCCTCGCGTGCGGCCGTGCGGTAGGGCTCGGCCAGCTTGCTCCAGCGGTCCAGGGCGCGCGCCAGGCGGGCGGCGACCTGGGGGTTGATGGCGTCCAGCTCGATGACGCGCTCGCTCCAGAACACATAGCCCGCCGCGTCGGCGCGGTGGAAGGCGCCTGGGTTGGCGCTGCAGTAGCTGAAGATCAGGCTGCGCGCGCGGTTGGGGTTCTTGATCTGGAAGTCGGGGTGCTTCATCAGCTGCTTGACGGCCGGCAGCACGTTGCCGCCACGGTCGCAGGCGCCAGCCTGCAGCGCGAACCACTTGTCCAGGACCAGTGCATCGTGCTGGAACAGCTTGTGGAAACGCGCCAGGGCCTGGGCGGCCAGCGGGTGGCCGCTTTGCACAAGTGCCGTCAGGGCGCTCATGCGGTCGGTCATGTTGCCGGCGTCCTTGAAGCGCTGCAGCGCCTTGCCGGGCCAGACGCTGTCGCCCGAGGCGCGTGCGGCCAGGCACAGCATGGACAGTGCCAGGCCTGCCAGCGCACGGCGGCCGGAGCTGACGGGGTCGGGGCGGTAGGCGCCGGTGTCGCTGTGCTCTTGCCATGCCTGCTGCCAGTCGGCCTGCAGCTCGGTCGCCAGTTGCTGGCGCATGGCTTCACGCACGGCGTGCACGCGCTGCGGATCGACCACGGCCAGTTGCTCGGCGATGTAGCTTTCGCCGGGCAGGGCCAGCATCAGCTCCTTGAAGGCCGCATCCAGCTGGGGATGGCGCAGCACGCCGCGCATGGCCTCGATGAAGGAGGCCGGCAGCAGGGCGGCCGTGATCTGGCCGCTGGCATCTGCCGTGATGGAGGTGTCGCCAATGGCCTGCAGCGCGATGCGCAGGCCCAGGCGCTGGCCGGCTTCCCAGCGGTTGAAGGCGTCGCTGTCATGGGCCAGCAGGGTCAGCAAGGCGGCATCGCTGTCGCTGTGCTGCAGCACCACGGGGGCGCTGAAGCCGCGCAGCAGCGAGGGCACGGGCTCCTGGTCCACGTCGGTGAAGACGAAGCTGTGGCTGGGCTCGGACAGCACCAGCAGGCGGCTGTCGCCCGCTGCCGCCTGGTCCTCGCCCTGCAGGCGCAGGGTCAGCGCGCGGCCGTCCTGGCCCAGCAGGCCCATCTGCACGGGGATGACGAAGGGCAGCTTCTCTGCCTGGCCCGGCGTGGGCGCGCAGCTTTGGCTCAGTGTCAGCGTGTAGGTGCGTGCGGCGGCGTCATAGCTGCCTTCGGCGTGCAGCTGGGGCGTGCCGGCCTGGCTGTACCAGCGCTTGAACTGGTCCAGGCGCCGGGCCAGCTCGCTGCCGGGGTTGGCGTCGGCCATGGCCTGGGCGAAGTCGTCGCAGGTGACGGCGTGGCCGTCATGGCGCTCGAAATACAGCTTCATGCCCTTGGCAAAGCCTTCGCGGCCCACCAGGTTGTGCTGCATGCGCACGACCTCGGCACCCTTTTCGTAGATGGTGACGGTGTAGAAGTTGTTGATCTCGATGTAGCTGTCGGGCCGCACCGGGTGGGCCATGGGGCCCGCATCTTCGGGGAACTGGGCGGTGCGCAGCACGCGCACGTCCTCGATGCGCTTGACGGCGCGTGCCGAGGGGCTGCCCGCCATGTCCATGCTGAATTCCTGGTCGCGGAAGACGGTCAGGCCTTCCTTGAGCGACAGCTGGAACCAGTCGCGGCAGGTGACGCGGTTGCCGGTCCAGTTGTGGAAGTACTCGTGGCCGACGACGGACTCGATGTTGGCGTAGTCGGTGTCGGTGGCCGTGGACTGGCTGGCCAGAACGTACTTGGTATTGAAGACGTTCAGGCCCTTGTTCTCCATGGCGCCCATGTTGAAGTCGCTGGTGGCGACGATCATGAAGCGGTCCAGGTCCAGGGACAGGCCGAAGCGGGCCTCGTCCCAGGCCACGCTGGCCATGAGGGAGTTCATGGCGTGCTCGGTCTTCTCCAGGTCGCCGGGGCGCACGAAGACCTGCAGCAGGTGGTCGCGGCCTGCGCGGCTCTTGATCTTTTGCTCGCGCGCAACCAGATTGCCGGCCACCAGGGCGAACAGGTAGCTGGGCTTTCTGTGCGGATCGGCCCACTTGGCGAAGTGGCGGCCGTCTTCCAGCGCGCCTTGCTCGACCAGGTTGCCGTTGGACAGCAGCACCGGGTACGCGGTCTTGTCGGCGCGCAGCGTCACGGTATACATGGCCATCACATCGGGACGGTCCAGGAAATAGGTGATGCGGCGGAAACCCTCGGCCTCGCACTGGGTGAAGAACGTGCCCTGGCTCACATACAGGCCCATGAGCTTGGTGTTCTTGGCGGGCGCGCAGGTGGTGAAGATTTCCAGATCGACGGGGTCGCCGCCCTCGGGCAGGTTCTCCAGCACGAGCTGGTCGCCGTCCATCTTGAACGAGGTGCCGCCGCCGTTGACCAGAACGCGCGCAAGGTTCAGTTCATCGCCGTCCAGGCGCAGCGGCTGCGCCGGCACCTCGGTGTTGCGGCGCACGCGCATCTTGTTGAGCACGCGGGTCTTGGCCGGATCGAGATCGAAGGTCAGGTCCACGGTGTCGATCCACCAAGCAGGAGCCTGGTAGTCGGCGCGGTGGATGGCGGTGGCAGGGGCCTGCCCGTCACGCAGTTGCAGCATACAGATTCCTTCCTATGCCAATATCAGGGGACAGAGTTCAAGCCCCTGTGCGGCCGGTGCCGCCCAGGGGCTTGAAATCAGAGGCCTTGCTTGAGCGAGGCTTCGATGAAAGCGTCGAGGTCGCCGTCCAGCACCTTCTGGGTGGCCGAGATTTCGACGTTGGTGCGCAAATCCTTGATGCGGCTGTTGTCCAGCACGTACGAGCGGATCTGGTGGCCCCAGCCCACATCGGTCTTGGTGTCCTCCAGCTTTTGCTGCTCCACCATGCGCTTTTGCATCTCGTGCTCGTAGAGCTTGGAGCGCAGGCGCTGCCAGGCCACGTCGCGGTTGCTGTGCTGGCTGCGGCCGTCCTGGCATTGCACGACGATGCCGGTGGGCATGTGCGTCAGGCGCACGGCCGAGTCGGTCTTGTTGATGTGCTGGCCGCCGGCGCCCGATGCGCGGTAGGTGTCGGTGCGCACGTCCGAGGGGTTGATCTCGATCTGGATCGAGTCGTCGATCTCGGGGTAGACGAACAGCGAGGCAAAGCTGGTGTGGCGGCCGCCCGAGCTGTCGAAGGGCGACTTGCGCACCAGGCGGTGCACGCCGGTTTCGGTGCGAAGCAGGCCGTAGGCGTACTCGCCCTCGATGTGGATGGTCGCGCTCTTGATGCCGGCGATGTCGCCCGGCGTTTCTTCCTCGACCGTGGCCTTGAAGCCCTTGCGCTCGGCGTACTTCAGGTACTGGCGCAGCAGCATGCCGGCCCAGTCGCAGGCTTCGGTGCCGCCGGCGCCGGCCTGGATGTCCACGAAGCAGTTCAGCGGATCGGCTTCCTTGCCGAACATGCGGCGGAACTCCAGCTCCTCGATCAGCGGCTGCAGCTTGGCGGTCTCGCCCTCGATGGTGAGCAGGCCGGTCTCATCGCCTTCTTCCTTGCTCATCTCGAACAGCTCGGCGTTGTCGGCCAGCTCGGTGGTCAGCTTTTGCAGCGTAAGCACGACGCCGTCGAGCAGCTTCTTTTCCTTGCCCAGTTCCTGGGCCTTCTTGGGGTCGTTCCAGACGCTGGGATCTTCCAGCGAGGCATTTACCGTGCGCAGTCGTTCGTACTTTGCATCGTAGTCAAAGATACCTCCGTAGATCTGCCGCACGCTGCGACAGATCTTCGAGGGTGTTGCCGATGAGGTTGATGCGTTCTGCTTCCATGATGTGTTCCGTTCTTCTGATGAATGTGTTCTTGGCCGAATCGCCGATTTTCTCATGCTGGGGCATCGTGCCGGGGCAAGCGCCCGCCGCGCGGGTCTGGAGGCGCGCTGCCGTGTGACGATGGCTTTCAAAACAAGGGCTTGCAGCGGCCGATCATGGCAGATTTGAAGGGCTTGGCCATGGCAATGCGCAGGTTGCAGCGTGGACCCTGGCGTGATCTGGCTGCAGACCTCCCGGAAAAAAGGCCCGGCCAGCTGGAGCTGGTCGGGCCTTGGCAGGCATGTCCGCCCCTGGCGGGGCGGGCGAAAACCTGGTTCAGAAGGTTTCCCAATCGTCGTCGGAAGCCGTGCTGGCCGCCTTGGCCTTGGCTTTGGCCGATGCCGTCACGGCGGGCCGGGCCGGCTGTGCTGGCTGGGCCGGGCGCGCGGCGCCAGCCGGAGCAGGGGTTGCACCGGCCGCACCGGTCGCACCGGTTGCAGAAGGCAGGGCGGCCGAGGCACGTGCGGGCACCGCGCGTTTGGGAGCGGAAGGCGCCAGATGCGGACGGGGCGCCGTCGGTGCTTGGCGGGGCGCTGCCACGGCAGCGGCGTGGTTGACGCCACGGCTGTTGCCCAGCATGCCGGTGGACGGCGAGAGCTTGAACACGCTGACCACTTCGGCCAGCGCCTTGGCCTGGGCCTGCAGTGCGCCGGTGGCCGCCGCCGATTCCTCGACCAGTGCGGCGTTCTGCTGGGTCATCTGGTCCATCTGCGTGACGGCCTGGTTGACCTGCTCGATACCGGCCGTCTGCTCATGGCTGGCGGCCGAGATCTCGCCCATGATGTCGGTCACGCGGCGCACGCTGGCCACGATCTCCTCCATGGTCTTGCCGGCCGAGTCGACCTGGGCGCTGCCTTCCTCGACCTTGCCCACCGAGTCGTCGATGAGCTGCTTGATCTCCTTGGCGGCGGCGGCCGATCGCTGGGCCAGGGTGCGCACTTCCGAGGCGACGACGGCAAAGCCGCGTCCCTGGTCACCGGCGCGGGCCGCTTCCACGGCCGCATTCAGCGCCAGGATGTTGGTCTGGAAGGCGATGGAGTCGATGACGCCGATGATGTCCACGATCTTGCGCGAGGCATCGTTGATGGCGGACATCGTCTGCACCACCTGGGCGACGGCCGAGCCGCCGCGCACGGCGACCTGGGAGGCGGCGGCGGCCAGCTGGTTGGCCTGCTGGGCGTTGGCGCCGTTTTGCTTGACGGTGGAGGTCAGCTCCTCCATGGAGGCGGCGGTCTGCTCCAGCGAGCTGGCCTGTTCCTCGGTGCGGGCCGACAGGTCCTGGTTGCCCGAGGCGATCTGGCCGCTGGCCGTGGCGATGGAGTCCGTGCCCTGGCGCACCTGGCCGACGATGCGCTGCAGGCTCTCGTTCATGTGCTGCAGGGCCTGCAGCAGCTGGCCGGTCTCGTCCTTGCCATGCACCTCGATGCGGCTGCCCAGATCGCCGGCGGCCACGGCCTGTGCAAGGCTCACGGCCTGCTGCAGGGGGCGTGCCACGCTGCGGGCGATCAGCAGCGCCATGCCCAGGCCGAAGAGGACGGCCCCCGCCAGCAGGGCGATCACCCACCAGCGCGCGGCGGTGAAGATGTCGTCGCCTGCCTGGTTGGCATCCTCGATGCCCTGGGCGTTGATCTTGAGCAGTTCGTCCAGCTTGGTGTTGATGGCACGGCTGGTCTTGACCGAATCGCCGCGCAGCACCTCGGAGGCTTCCTCGGTGCGCAGGGCGTGGGACAGGTCCACGATCTTTGCCGTGTGCTGCGCGTACTGGCCCAGGTCGTCCTTGATGCCGGCCATCAGCTCGCGCTCACGCGCGGTGTTGGCATAGCGCTCGAAGGCCTGATGGTTCTTGAGCAGCTCGGACCACAACGCCGGCATGCTCTTGTCGTAGATGGCCATTTCATCCATCGAGGTGGCCAGCACATGCTGCATGGTCTGCGAGCGGTAGCGCTGCAGCTGGTAGCGCATCTCCATGATCACGCGCTCGGCGGGCATCCAGTGGTGCGCCAGGTCGGTGGCCGTGCGGTTGACACGGTCCAGCTGGACCACGGAGAACAGGCCCAGGCCGGCGGTCAGCAGCAGCAGGGCGATGAAAGAGGCCAGCAGCTTGTGGGCCAGCTTCAGATTGCGGAAAAACATCATGGTGGGGAGTGCCGTACGGCGAGAAGCGAAAGCGGGTGAGCGGCGGTGGCTGCGAATCGAGGGGATGCGGTGGCGATCGGTGGCGATCAGCGGGACCGACACTCGGCCCCGCCATGCCGCAGTTATCGGTCACTTGCCGGCGAGGCTTAGGGAAAAATAGGTCCAGTCCGAATATTTATTGCGGATTGTTACTTTTTCCGGCCAAGGTCTCCGCGCGCACGGCTTGGTCCGTTCACATGCCCGCTCACATGCCCGTTCACACGTCCGCTCACACGTCCGTCGCCACGCCGGCTTGCAGGCTCGATGCCTGCAGCCACCGCTCCAGATCCGCTGCCGGCAGTGGGCGCGAGAACAGATAGCCCTGCGCGACCGGATAGCCCTGTTCGCGCAGAATGGTGTTCTGCGCCGCCGTCTCCACTCCCTCGGCCACCACGGTCAGGTGCAGGCTGCGGCCTATGCCCAGGATGGCGTTGCTCAGGGCCTGGGCGGCTTCGTCGTTTTCCAGGTCGGCCACGAAGCTGCGGTCCAGCTTGAGCTCGCTGACCGGCAGGCGGCGCAGGTAGCTGAGGCTGGAGTAGCCCGTGCCGAAGTCGTCCATGGACAGGCGCACGCCCTGGGAATGCACGGCCTGCAGCGTGCGCATGGTGCCCGGGTTGGTGTCCAGCAGCAGGCTTTCGGTGATCTCCAGCGTGAGGTCCTGCGGCTTGAGCGCGTTGTGCTCCAGCGTGTCGGCAATCATGCGCGGCAGGTCCAGGTTGTGAAAGCTCGTGGGCGAGAGGTTGACCGACATGGCCGGCACGTCAATGCCCCGGCTGCGCCACTCGCCCAGTTGGCGGCAGGCCTCGCGCAGTGCCCAGGTGCCCAGCTCGCCGATCAGGCCGCATTCCTCGGCCAGCGGAATGAAGCGTGCGGGCGAGATCTCGCCGAATTCCGCATGGCTCCAGCGCGCCAGGGCCTCCACGCCGTAGAGGCGCCCGTCCTTCAGGTCGAGCTGGGGCTGGTAGTGCAGGCGCAGGCCGCCGCTGCGCAGGGCGTCGCGCAGCGCCGTCTCCAGCACCAGCCGCTCCTGCGCCAGGCGGTTCATCTCGGGGCTGAAGAAGCTGTAGAGCCCGCGCCCGCCCGATTTGGCCTGGTACATGGCCATGTCGGCGCGGTGCAGCAGGGTCTCCATGTCGCGCCCGTCGGCGGGAAACACGGCAATGCCGCAACTGGCCGTGCTGGCCAGGGACACGTCGTCGATCATGCAGGGCTCGCCAAGTGCCGACTGCAGCCGCTCTATCACCTCGGCCGCCTGCGCACCCCCGCAGTGTGGCAGCACGATGACGAATTCATCGCCCGACAGGCGCCCGGCAATGTCGCCCGTGCGCAGCTCCGCCTGGATGCGCTGGGCCACGCTGCACAGCAGCCTGTCGCCGGCCGGGTGGCCCAGCGAGTCGTTGACCTGCTTGAAGCGGTCCAGGTCGATGAAGACCACGGCCAGCTCGTGGCCCTCGTGCGAAGCCACGGACAGCGCCTGCTCGGCCTGGGCCAGCAGCAGGCTGCGGTTGGGCAGGGTGGTCAGCCCGTCGTAGAAGGCCAACTGCCGGATGCGGCGGCGTGCCTGCTCGCGCTCCAGCGCCAGCGCGCACAGGTCGGTGCAGGCCTCCACCAGCCGCTGGTGGAAGGGATCGGGGCCGGGCCGGTCGAAATGGCGGTAGTAGAAGGCAAAGGTGCCGGCCACGCCGCCCTGCAGCCCGCAGATGGGCGTGGACCAGCAGGCCGTATACCCCAGCGGCAGGATGAGGTGCTTGAAGTCGGCCCACAACGGATCGGTGGCGATGTCGCCCACCAGCACGGGCCGGTTGTGGAAGGCCGCCGCGCCGCAGGAGCCGACATTGGGGCCGATGGGCACGCCGTCCAGCGCCGCCGAATAGGAGGCCGGCAGGCTGGGCGCGGCCAGCGGATGCAGGCGGTTCTGGTCATCGACCTCAAGCACCGACACCGCAATGTCTGGCGCAATGCGCTCGACCTCGCGGCAGACCAGGTCCAGCACCTCGGTCAGCGGCTGGTCGCGGGCCATGGCCTCCAGGGCGCGCCGCTGCAGCACCTCGTGCATCTTGGCCTCGGTGATGTCGGTGATCACGGTCACCGTGGTGTGGAGGCGGCCGTCGGGGCCCATGACGGGATTGGCCTGGGCGCTGACCCAATACCGCTCGCCGTCCTTGCCGACGAGGATCTCCTCGCGGTACACCGGCTTGCCTGCGTCCAGTTCGGCGCGGTAGGCGGCCGTGAATTCGGGCGATGCATGGGGCACCAGCAGGGCGATGGGCGCACGGCCCACGACCTCTTCGCTGCTCCAGCCGAACATGCGGGTGAAGCCTGCGTTGACATAGGAGATGGTCCAGTTGCCGTCGGCGATCACCACGGCCGCGTCGGTGGCATCGGCCACCAGGGACAGGCGCCGCAAATGCTCCTGCCGTCTGCGGTCGGCCTGCACCCGGGCCGTGATGTCGGTGGCAATGCACAGCACATGGCTGAGCGCGCCCTGGGTATCCAGCACGGGGGCATAGGTGGCCTCCAGCCAGCAGGTGCTGCCGTCGCGGCGCCGGTGTTCGCCCACGCGCGAGATCGTCTCGCCCGCGCCCCAGCGCTGGCGCCACCGGCCGTAGGCGTCGGGATCGGCATGTGCCTGGGTGCACAGGTCACTGTGCAGCAGGCCCTCGGCGCCCGAGGTCGGGTAGCCAAGAATGGCTTCGTAATTGGCGTTGGCGCGCATCAGCCGGCCTTCGGGCGTGAACTCCGCCAGCGCCATGGCCTTGTCCAGCGTGCTCCACAGCGCCTGCTGCCCTGCCGTGCCTGCTACCCGCGTTTCGAACATGGTTCGCTCTCCTGATGGATGCTGAGCTGATGATTGATTGTTTCTAAATGATACCGATCCGGCGCAGCAACTGGATGTCAGCCACACCTGATCGCACTTGCTCCCACTGTTCGCCCTTGGATGCTCCGCCTGATGGCACTCTTAGGCAAGTGATTCCGCTGGTTACAATGATTTGAGAATGATTCTTGTTTGATGGCGCATCCCGCCTTCAAACCATCGGGTCCTACCATGCCATCCGCCCCAGTCTCCAGCGCCACCTCCAACGCGGTCTCCAGCCCCTTGCACCGCGAAATCTCCACCCTCTATGCCGGCCACCATGGCTGGCTGCAGGGCTGGCTGCGCCGCCGACTTGGCCACGGTGGCGCGGCGCCTGCTGATCAACCACCTGCGCCGCCAGTCGCTGGAGCAGGCCTGGTTGCAGGCCCTGGCCGCGCTGCCAGCACCGCAGGCGCCGTCGCCTGAGCAGCAATTGCTCATCCTGCAGGCGCTGCAGGAGGTCGATGCCATGCTCGACGGCCTGCCGCCCAAGGTGCGCGCGGTCTTCATCCTGTCCCAGGTCGAGGGGCTGACCTATGCGGCCATTGCCGAGCAACTGGGCATGGGCCTGCGGTCGGTCAAGCGCTACATGGCCCAGGCCATGGCCGAGTGCATTCTGCTGTCGGCATGAACGCCGTGGACTCCCAGGCCGCAGCGCCGCTGTCGCGCGAAATCGCCTTGCAGGCCGCCGAATGGTTTGTGCTGCTGCACTCGGGCGAGGCCAGCGAGGCCGACCACCGCGCCTTAGAGGCCTGGCGCGCCCGTGCCGATGTCCATGAGCAGGCCTGGCTGCGCGCCCTGGCCGTGAGCCAGCGTGCGGGCAGCCTGCCGCCCGCACTGGGGGCACCGGCCCTGGGCCGCAAGCAGCGCCGCCTGGGCGCCGTGGGCCGCCGCGATACCGTGCGCGCGCTGGCCCTGCTGATCACGACCGCCCCCGTGGGCTGGCTGGCCTGGCGCGCCGCGCCCTGGAGGCAGTGGACCTCCACCCATGCCACGGCCACGGGCGAGCGCCGCGAATGGACGCTGGCCGATGGCAGCCGCATCGTGCTCGATACGGGCAGTGCCGTCGATGTGTTGTTTGACGAGGCGCTGCGCCGTGTCCACCTGAGTGAGGGCGCCGTCTTCATAGAGACCGCGCCCGACCCGCAGTCCCCACCCCGGCCCTTCGTGGTCACCACCGGGCAGGGCAGGGTGCGCGCCCTGGGCACGCGCTTTGTCGTGCGCAGTGTTCGGGAGCGCAGCGAGGTGGCCGTGCTGCAGGGCGCCGTGCAGATCACCACCCGTGGCGGCGCCGCGCAGCAGCTGCAGGCAGGCCAGCAACTGTGGTTTGACGCCATGGGCATAGGCCGTGCCGAGCCTGCGGACGCCGGCGCCGCCCAATGGGCGCGCGGCCTGCTGTCCGCAGACAACATGCGGTTGGCCGACTTTGTGGCCGAGCTGTCGCGCTACCGCTCCGGCTGGCTGCACTGCGATCCGTCTGTGGCGGATTTGCGCGTCACCGGCGCCTTTCAGCTGGGCGATGCCGATACCGGCACGGATGCCGTGCTCGCCAACCTCGTGCACCTGCTGCCCGTGCAGGTCCACTACCGCACGCGCTACTGGGTGACGGTGGCGGCGCGCGGTACACCACCGGCTTGAAATTTCTTTCGGAATCTGGCCCCTTTCTGCGGCAGGCCGTGTCCTGTTCGATGGCAACCGATTTCATCGAACGACTTCCGAAGGAAAAACAGACCATGGCTCTCCGGCCCGGCATGCGCAGCGTGGCGCGCACTCCCTCCCCCTTGCTCTTTCCACTGTCCCAGACAGGCCTTGCCGTGCTCATGGCCGCGGGCCTGGTGGCAGGCGCCGCCTTGCCGCGCGCTGCGCTGGCCCAGGCCGGTGCGGCGGCCAGCGCGGTGCAGCGTCCGTTCCAGGTGCCGGCAGGCCCGCTGGCCGCCGCGCTCACGGCGTTTGCCGCTGACGCAGGCGTGAGCATCAGTGCACCGCCCGCCCTGGTGCAGGGCCGGCGCACCCAGGGCGTGCAGGGCCGCCTCACGGTGCGCGAGGCGCTGGACCGGCTGCTGGCCGGCACCGACCTGCAGGCGCAAGCGGCGGGGGAGGGCGGTTTTGTGCTGCGTGCGGTGCCCGAGGCCACCCAGGCATCGACCGTGCTGGGTGAGGTCAGGGTGACCGCCGCGGCCCCGGCAGAAAGCCCCTGGGGCAGCACCAGCGGGTATGTGGCGCGCCGGGCCAGCACGGCCACCAAGACCGATGCGTCGATTCTGGAGGTGGCGCAATCGGTGTCCGTCATCACGCGCGACCGCATGGACGACCAGGGCGTGCGCACGCTCAACGACGCCGTGCAGTACACGGCCGGCGTGCGCACCAACACGGGTGGGGCAAATCCTGCGGACGACAGCCTGTCGGTGCGCGGCTTCAGCCAGTTCTCGGGCAATTTCTACCTGGACGGACTGCGCCTCATGCCGCTGGGCACGCTGGGCTTTTTCGGCATGGAGCCTTACGGGGCCGAGCGCATGGAGGTCCTCAAGGGGCCGGCCTCGGTGCTGTATGGGCAGAACTCGCCGGGCGGCATCGTGAACTTCGTGTCCAAGCGGCCTTCGGCCGATGCGGTGCGCGGCCTGGAGTTGTCCGTGGGCAGCCATGCTCGCCGGCAGGCGGCCTTCGACCTCGGAGGGCCGGTGTGTGACGATGGCACGGTGAGCTACCGCCTGGTGGGGCTGGCCAGGGCGGCCGACCAGCAGATCGACTTCATGCGTGATGACCGCGTCTACCTGGCGCCCAGCCTGACCTGGGCGCCGGACGCGCGCACCAGCGTCACGCTGCGCGGCTTCTACCAGAAGAACCACGCCATGATGTCCACCAACGTGCAGTGGGATGCGCTCAACGGGCGCAACCCCAATGGCCGGCTGCCCCTGAACCGCTTCCTGGGAGAGCCGGGCTTCGACCGCGAAGAGACCGAGGTCGCATCGCTGGGCTATGACGCACGCCATCAATTCGACAGCGGCTGGACGCTGCGGCAGAACTTCCGCTACCTGCACGCACGCAACCACGAGCAGTACATGTTCCGCTACGGGCCGCTGATCGACGGCTCCATCACCAACCGGGAGATCGATTCGCGCGATGGCAAGGGCGGCGTCTACACCGTGGACACCAGCCTGTCGGGCCAATTCGCGGCGGCCGGCCTGCAGCATGAACTCATCGTGGGGCTGGACTACAACCGCAGCCGCTCCAGTTTCGACTCCTATATCGCCGACGGTCCGCAGCTGGACATCTACCGGCCCGTCTATGGCAGCTTCATCGACACCTCGCTGCTGCAGCCCGATGCGCTGCGCGATGAGCGCGCCCGGCAGGTAGGCCTCTACGTGCAGGACCGCATCCGCAAGGACCGCTGGGTGCTGGCCCTGGGCGGGCGCCACGACTGGAGCCGCCTGGAGCAGTCCAGCCGCTTGGCCGACCCCGTGTCCACCAGCGTGCGCAAGCCCAAATCCTTCACCGGCCGCGTGGGCCTGACCTATCTTGCAGACAACGGCGTGGCGCCCTACGTCAGCTACAGCGAGTCGTTTGTCCCTTTGATGGGCGCTGACCGCAACGACCGGCCCTTTGATCCGGAAACCGGCAAACAGGTCGAGGTCGGCGTCAAGTACTCGCCCGACGAGCGCAGCAGCTTCACGCTGGCCGCCTTCGAGCTGCGCCGGCAGAACGTGCTCACCACCGACCCCGAGAACGTCCGCTATTCCATACAGCAGGGCGAAGTGCGTTCTCGCGGCATCGAGTTCGAGGCGGCAGTCCAGCCCACGCGCGGGCTCAAGCTCCTGGCGGCGCTGACCTACAACCCCGTCAAGGTGACCCGGGCCCAGCCAGACCAGTGGGGCGGCAACGTGCAGGGCAAGTCGCCTTACGAAGTGCCCCGCAAGATGGCGTCGGCCTGGGTGGACTATGCCTTTGGGGGCGACCTGCTGGGGCTGGGGGCGGGCGTGGGGGCACGCTACATCGGCTGGAGCTGGGGCGATGCGGACAACAGCTTCCGCGTACCGTCGTTCACCCTGGTGGATGCCTCGCTGCGCTATGACCTGGGAAAGATGCGCAGTGACTGGCGCGGGGCCAGCGTGAGCCTGACGGTGAAGAACCTGTTCGACAAGTACCACACGGCGTCGTGCTTTTCCGCCAATGCCTGCAACTACGGCGAAGCGCGCAACATGGTGGTTCGGTTCGGGTACATCTGGTAGGCCCTGCGGCATCAGGCCGGTCGAAAGCGCGGTTGCAAGCTCCCTGGCATGGATACAATCGAATAAGAATGATTCTTGTTTGATTGCGGGCCCCGCCCCCAAGGGAATCGGGACCTGCCATGCCATCCGCCTCCACCCCCCAGCACCGAGAAGCCGCCTCCCTGTACGCCGCCCACCATGGCTGGCTGCAGGGCTGGCTGCGCCGCAGGCTGGGCAACGGGGCGGATGCGGCGGACCTGGCGCAGGACACCTTCGTGCGCATCCTGGGCGTGCGCGACCTGGCCGGTGTGCAGGAGCCGCGTGCCTACCTGACCACGGTGGCCAAGGGCGTGCTCGTCAACTGGTACAAGCGCCAGGCGCTGGAGCGCGCCTACCTCGAAGCCCTGGCCGCACTGCCCGAGCCCGTGGCGCCGTCGCCCGAGCAGCGCGCCCTGGTGCTGGAGACCCTGCACGAGATAGACGCCATGCTGGACGCGCTGCCGCCCATCGTGCGGCGCACGTTTTTGCTGTCCCAGCTGGACGGCATGAAATACGAGGACATCGCGCAGCAGCTGGAGGTCTCGCTCACCAGCGTCAAGCGCTACATGGCCCAGGCGTTTCGCCAATGCCTGGTGGCAATGGCGTGATGGAGCCGCCCCTGCAAGCGCGCGTGCTCGACGAGGCCGCCGAATGGCTGATGCGCCTGCACGACAGCGGCGCCACCGACGCCGACCGCGCCGCCTGCGAACGCTGGCGCCAGGCCGACCCACAGCATGCCCTGGCCTGGGAGCGTGCCGAGCGGCTGCTGGGCAAGTTGGGCGGCCTGCCTGCAGCGCTGGCCATGCCGGCACTGGACCGGCCCCGAAGCCACCGCGCCCAGCGCCGCGCCACCGTGGCCCGGCTGGCCGCGCTGCTGGCCGTGGCGCCTGCAGGCTGGCTGGTATGGAGTGCGGCGGACCAGCGCGGCTGGGGCGCCGACCTGCGCACCGCCACCGGCGAGCGCCGCACCGAGCATCTGGCCGATGGCAGCCGCCTCCTGCTGGACACGGCCAGCGCGGTGGACATCCGGTTTGATGGCGCACTGCGCCTGCTCACCTTGCGCCAGGGTGCGATTTCCATAGAAACGGCGGCCGATACCGCCACACCGCACCGCCCCTTTGTCGTGGACACCGCCCATGGCCGGCTGCGCGCGCTGGGCACCCGCTTCACCGTGCGGCAAGAGGGCGACAGGGCGGACGGCGGCCCCGTGCGCCTGGCCGTGACCGAGGGAGCCGTGGAAGTGACGCTGCGCGGCGCCGCCAGCCCGGCGCTGGTCGTCCAAGCCGGTCAGCAAACGGTATTGCGAGCGGGGGAGGTGACCGCGCCCCAGCCCCTGCAGCCCGAGGTCACGGCCTGGACCCACGGCATGCTGATGGCCGACGCCATGCCGCTGGCCGCGTTCTGCGCCGAACTGTCGCGCTACCGGCCCGGCCTGCTGCAGTGCGCGCCCGAGGTGCGCGCGCTGCGCGTGTCCGGCTCCTTCCCGCTGGGCGATACGGACCGGACGCTGACCATGCTGGCCTCCACCTATCCCGTCGACGTGCAGACACGCATGCGCGGCTACTGGATCACCGTGGTCGCCAGGAACTAAGAAAAATCAAGGCAGGCTGGTACTTTTTCGGATCTCGGCTGGCAACGGGGAAAGAGCTTCTTTCTTCACCGCCTCCAAGGACCGATTTCCATGCCTGCCGTACCCATGCCGCATCCCGTCTTCCATCCCCTGGCGCATGCCGCCCGCCTGGCCCTGCTGGGCATGGCATTGGCCGCAGGCGCCGTGCAGGCGGCCGAACCGGCCCCCGCTTCCGTACCTGCTCCCGCTCCCGCAGCCCAGGCCTACCAGATCGCGCCCGGGCCGCTGGGCCGCACGCTGGCCGGCGTGGCCACGGCGGCGGGCATTTCGCTGTCCTTCGATCCTGCGCTGACCGAAGGGCTCACCAGCCCGGCCCTGTCCGGCCACTACGCGCCGCAGCAGGCGCTGCAGCGCCTGCTGGCCGGCAGCGGGCTGGACATGGTGGCGCGCAGCGATGGCAGCTACACGCTGCGCAGGCAGGCCGCACCGGCCGGCGCTGCTGCCGGTTCCACCACGGTCCTGAACGAAGTGCAGGTGACGGCCCGCGCCGAGCGCAGCGCCACCAGCGAAGGCACGGGCAGCTACGTGGCCCGCGCGGTCACGGTGGGCAAGGGCGAGCAGGCGATCAAGGACATCCCCCAGTCCATCAGCGTGATCACGCGCCAGCGCATGGACGACCAGAACCTCAACACCGTGGACGACGTGCTGGCCAGCACCACGGGCATCACCATGTACGACAGCCCCATGGGCGGGCGCTATGTCTACTCGCGCGGCTTTCGCGTGGACACCTACCAGTTCGATGGCGTGAACCGCGCCTTCTACTACCCGCAGGCCGACAACTTCACCAGCAACGCCGCCACGCTGGACCGCGTGGAAGTGGTGCGCGGTGCCACGGGGCTGCTGCAGGGGGCGGGCTCTCCCAGCGCGGCCATCAACATGGTGCGCAAGCGCCCCCTGGCAGAGCGCCAGCTGGAGGTATCGGCCAGTGTGGGCTCCTGGAACAACCTGCGTAGCGAGATCGATGCCACGGGCCCGCTCAACGAGGCCGGCACGCTGCGCGGGCGCGTGGTCGCCAGCCTCAACAGCCGCGACTATTTCTACGACGTGGCCAGCAGCCGCACCGGCGTGCTATACGGCGTGCTGGAGTACGACCTCAGCTCCCAGACCCGGCTGACGGTGGGCGCCACCCACGAGCGGCTGCGCTCCACGCCGTTCTTCCAGGGCCTGCCGCGCTATGCCGACGGTGCGGACCTGCGGCTGCCGCGCTCCACCTTCCTGGGCGCGGACTGGAACCGCTGGGACAGCGAGCAGACATCGCTGTTTGCCGAGCTGCAGCACCGCTTCAACGCGGACTGGACCGTCAAGGCCACGGCGGGCTACACCCGGGAAAAGCACGACATGAAGTACGCCTTCGCCCTGGGGGCGATCAATCCCGCCACGCTGGCGGGCAACGAGATGTATGCCGGCCTGTTCGATGTCACCACCGACAACAAGACCCTGGACGTGGCGGTGGACGGCAAATTCGACGCCTTCGGCCGCCGGCATTCGCTGAGCTTTGGCGCCAACACGGGCCGCATGGTCAACGACAGTGACTATTCGCTGATCCGCATGGGCTTGCCCAACAACGTGTTCGACCCGAGCGCCGCCATCCGCGAGCCGTCCCGCGCGGAATTCCTGGCCAACCGCTATCGCGGCGATGAAAGCCGCACCCGCATGACCCAGTCCGGCGCCTATGGCGTGGCGCGGCTGGGCCTCACCGATGCGCTGACCCTGATCGGCGGCGCCCGCGTCACCCGCTTCACGGGCAGCAGCAACTACCGCAACACGGGCGAGGCCTACAACGACCCGTACAAGGAAAGCGGCGTCATCACGCCCTATGGCGGCCTGGTCTATGCGCTCAATGACCAGTGGTCGGCCTATGCCAGCTACTCCGACATCTTCCAGGCCCAGAACGCCGTGACGGCGGCCGGCGACCTGCTGGCCCCCATCAAGGGGCGCAATCTGGAAGTGGGCATGAAGGGCGAATTGCTGGACGGCAGGGTGAATGCGGCCGTGGCCCTGTTCCGCATCGACCAGAAGAACCGCGCCGAAGAGGACCTGGTCAACCCCTGCTCGGCCAGCACCTACTGCTATGTCTCCGTGGGCAAGGTCCGCAGCCAGGGGCTGGATGCGGAGATCAGCGGCGAGGTGGCGCGCGGCTGGCAGCTGTTTGCTGGCTACACCTTCAGCCATTTCAAGTACCTGGACAACACCTCCAATGCCGGCGTCGAGTTCGCCAGCACCTACACGCCCAAGCACATGCTGCGGGTCTGGAGCGACTACCGCCTGCCGGGCGAATGGAGCGCCTGGAACGTGGGCGGCGGCGTCAACTTCCAGACCGCCAGCTCGCGCGCGGTGGGCGCCATCACCGATGTGCAGCCAGCCTATGCCGTGTGGTCTGCCCGCCTGGGCTACCGCATCGACCGCAACTGGTCCGTGGCACTGAGCGTGGCCAACCTGTTCGACAAGACCTACTACCAGACCATAGGCGCGCCAGCCTGGGGCAATGTCTACGGCGCACCGCGCAGCGCGACGCTCACGTTGCGCGGCAAGTTCTGAAACGCGGCCAGGAGGAATGGACTGCAGCAGCAGGCGGCAGAGCAGGGCCGCAAGAGGGTCGCAGTTGCCTATAATTGAGAATTATTCTCAATCTCGGGTCGCCGCGTGTCCAGCCCATCGCCTTCCTTGTCCGCCCATGTCGAATCCCTGTACCTGGCCCACCACGGCTGGCTGCAGGGCTGGCTGCGCAAGAAGGTGGGCAATGCCTTCGACGCGGCCGATCTGGCGCAGAGCACCTTCCTCAAGGTGCTGGGCGCCAAGGGCCTGGACCAGCTCCAGGAGCCGCGCGCCTACCTGACCACCATTGCCCGCAACCTGCTGATCAACCAGGTGCGGCGCCGCGCCATCGAGCAGGCCTATCTCGATGCCCTGGCCGCCATGCCCGAGCCCGTGGCGCCGCCGCCCGAGGTCCGGCTCATGGTGCTGGAGACCCTGGTCGAGATAGACCGCCGCCTGGGCCGCCTGCCCGCGCTGGCCAAGCAGGCCTTCCTGCTGGCCCAGCTCGAAGGACTCAGCCATGGCGAGATCGCGGCCGAGCTGGGGATTTCCATCTCCACGGTCAAGCGGCATCTGGCCAAGGCGGCCATGCGCTGCTTCTTCCCGGAGTAGTCGGCATGCAGGCGTTCCCTTCCGCTTCTTCCCCCATTTCTGCCGAAGTGGCCCGCCAGGCCGTGCAATGGTGGCTGCAACTGAACTCCGGCAAGGCCCAGGCCCGGCAGCACGATGGCCTGCGGCGCTGGCGTGCGGCCAGCCCCGAGCATGAGGCCGCCTGGCAGCGCATCGAATCCATGGGCAGCCAGATGGCCGGCATCCCCATGCCGCTGGCGCGGGCCGCATTGGCCGCGCCCGGCTCGGCCGGCAGGCGCCGTGCGGTGCAGGCGCTGGCCGTGCTGCTGGTCTCGGGCGCAGGCTCCGCAGCCGTCGTGCGCTCGCAGGCCTGGCGCGGCTGGACGGCCGACCAGGTGGCTGCCGTGGGAGAGCAGCGCCGGCTGCCGCTGCCCGACGGCGGCAGCGTGGTGCTCAACACCGGCAGCGCCCTCAACCTGCGCTACGGCGCGGCCGAGCGCGTGCTGGAGCTGGTGCGTGGCGAAATCCTCGTGCAGACCGCGCCGGACAGCCTGCACCGTCCCTTCATCGTGCAGACCGCCATGGGCGCCGTTCAGGCCCTGGGCACGCGCTTCACGGTGCGCGAGCGCGAGTCCGCCGTTGAAGTGGGCGTGCTGCAAGGCGCCGTGCAACTGCGGCCCGCGCATGCCCCGCATGCCGCGCAGCGCGTCGACGCAGGAGAGCAGGGCACGTTCACGGCCCAGCAGGCCGTGCACTCCGGCGCGCTGGACACGGCGGCCAGCGCCTGGGCCGAAGGCATGCTGGTGGCCTCGCGCATGCGGCTGGAGGATTTCCTGGCCGAGCTGGGCCGCTACCGGCGCGGGCGCCTGGGCTGCGACCCGGCCGTGGCCGGCCTGCACGTCTCCGGCGCCTATCCGCTGGCCGACACCGACCGCGTGCTGGCCGCGCTGACCTCGTCGCTGCCCGTGGAAATCCACTCCTTCTCGCGCTACTGGGTGATGGTGCGGCCTGCCGGGGCGGCCAAGGCATGAGCGCCACGGCCTGCATGAAGGCCTTCGCACTTTCCTGAAAAAAATGTGAGCTGATTTGCCGGCGATGGCTGTCAACAGAGACAGGAGCGCACCGCAGCGTGCGCCAACGCTTCTCTACAACCATTGCAACAAGGCCTTTCCATGCGCCCTCAGACCATGCGCCAGAACTCCATGCGGCAGACTGCCGCCTCCACCGTCCGCCCATCCCAGGCGGCCCCGGCGTTACGTCCGGTGGCGCTGGCGCTGCAGGTGCTGTGCGCGGGCACGCTGGCGGGGCTGGCTGCCGCAGGCGCCCTGGCTCCGGCACAGGCCTGGGCGCAGCCCGCTGCCGGTGCTTCGCAGCAACGCCAGTACGACATTGCAGCCGGCCCGCTGGAAAGCGTGCTCAACCAGCTCGGCCGCGAGGCCGGCGTGCTGGTCACCTTCGGCTCGGCCGTCACCGAAGGGCTGCGCAGCGGCGGCGTGAGCGGGCGCTTCACCGTGGAGCAGGCGCTGGACCGCGCCTTGCTGGGCACGCCGCTGGCGGCCGTGCGCTCGGCCGGTGGCGGCTACACCCTGCGCGAGATGCCCGTGGTGCCGGCCGCCTCCGCTGCGGGTGCGGCAGGCGCGCCGTCCTCCCAGACACTCAGGACCGTGCTGGTCACGGCCTCGGCCCAGGCCAGCCCCACCACCGAAGGCTCGGGCTCCTACACCACGCCGGCCACGGCGGCAGCCACGGGCCTGAGCCTGTCGCTGCGCGACACGCCGCAGTCCGTCAGCGTGCTCACGCGCCAGCAGATCGAGGACCAGGGCCTGCTCTCGCTCAACGACGCCATGCGCAGCGTCACCGGCATCCATGTCGTCAGCTCGGACAGCGACCGCTCGGACTTCTACTCGCGCGGCTTCTACGTGGACAACCTGCAGTACGACGGCGTGCCCACCTCCATCGGCCTGTCGTTCTACGGTGATTCGGGCAACGACACCACCATCTATGACCGCGTCGAAGTGGTGCGCGGCGCCACGGGTCTGCTCACGGGCGCGGGCAATCCGTCGGCCTCCATCAACATGGTGCGCAAGCATGCCAACAGCAAGGTGTTCACGGGCTCGGCCTCGGCCAGCGTGGGCTCGTGGAACCACCATCGCGGCACGGTGGACCTGTCCATGCCGCTGACGCAGGACGGCCGCATCCGCGCGCGCGTCGCAGGCATGGCCGAAGAGCGCGACTCCCATGTGGATCTCTACCACGCGCGCAAGCAGGTCTTCTACGGCGTGATCGATGCCGACCTCACGCCCGACACCACGCTCAGCGTGGGCGCCGACTACCAGTCCAACCGGCCCACCGGCTCGACCTGGGGCGGCCTGCCGCTGGTCTTCACGAACGGCATGCCAGCCGACTGGAGCACCTCCAAGACCACGGCCGCGAACTGGACGCGCTGGAACAGCACCAACAAAAACATCTTCGCCAACCTGCAGCACCGCTTCGGCAACGACTGGAAGCTCAAGGCCAACTTCGTGCACCGCGACAGCGCCTACGACGCCAAGCTGCTGTACCTCATGCGCCAGCCCGACATCACCACCGGCCTGGGCATGGCAGCCCTGCCCAACTACTCCGAATACAGCTTCCAGCAAAACAGCGCCGACCTGCAGGTGACGGGCGGCTGGGAACTGGGCGGGCGCCGCCATGAGGCCGTGGTCGGCCTGACCAGCAGCCGTGCCCGCGAACACAAGGCCGGCCATGCGCGCACCAGCCCCCTGCAGGACGTGGGCAACTACTACCAATGGGACGGCTCCTATGCCGAGCCCACCTGGGGGCCGCTGACCACCAGCAGCCTGGACCACACGCGCCAGGACGCGCTGTACGGCGCGCTGCGCCTGTCGCTGGCCGATCCGGTCAAGCTCATCGTGGGCGGGCGCCAGAGCAGCTGGAAGGTGCGCAGCCTGAGCGAGAACCGCTCGCACGATGTCTTCATCCCCTATGCCGGCGTCGTACTGGACCTGAGCGAAGGCTTCTCGGCCTATGCCAGCTACACCGACATCTTCCAGCCCCAGAACTACCGCGACCGTGGCGGCAGCTACCTGGACCCCGTGGCGGGCAAGAGCTTCGAGATCGGCATCAAGGGCGAGCACCTGGACGGCAGGCTCAACAGCTCGCTGTCCGTCTTCCGCATCCAGCAGGACAACGTGGCCCAGCTGGACGAAGGCCAGGTCGTGCCCGGCACCACCGACTTCGCCTACTACGGCGCCAAGGGCGTGACCAGCAAGGGCTTCGAGGCCCAGGTCTCGGGCGAGCTGGCCACGGGCTGGAACCTGTCGGCCGGCATTGCCCACACCGTCGCGCGTGACGCCCAGGGCCTGTCCATCAACGCCTGGGCGCCCAAGACCCAGGCCCAGCTGTTCACTTCCTACCGCCTGCCCGGTGGATGGAATCAGCTCACCGTGGGCGGCGGCCTGCAATGGCAAAGCCGCACCCGCGCCAGCGTCTTCGTGGCGGGCAATGATCTGGTCTTCGAGCAGAAATCCTTCGCCACCGCCAGCCTCATGGCGCGCTATGCCTTCAGCCCCAGGCTCTCGCTGCAGCTGAACCTGAACAACCTCTTCAACAAGAAGTACTACGTCAACATCGACGGCCAGGGCCAGTTCGGCACGCCGCGCCAGGCCATGGCGGTGCTGAACTACAAGTGGTGAAGCTTTCCCTGTGAGGATGGGGTGGAGTTGGCGCGTCAGCAGCCGAGGACGGCGGTGCAGGCCGCTGGCCTCCATTGCGGAGCCAGCAGCCCTTGCAAAGTCATTGCGGGGTAGGCGGCGGATGGGGGCTACACCACGCGCCGGGCCTCCACCTTCACATGGCCGGCCAGCAGGTCGGCGCTGTCGCGGATGGCACGCAGCGCATGGGCCAGGGCCTGCTGGCTGTGGTGCTCCTGCGGTGCATGCACTGCCGCCAGGGCCAGTTGCGCCAGGGCCGAGATCTCGGTGCAGTTTTCCTGCACGCTGCTGTGGATCTCGGTGATGGCGCTGGTCAACTGGTGCAGGCTGGGGGGCTGTGTCCTGGGGGTGTCCTTGTCCATGGCCATGCCTCAGCCCTGCGGGCGCACCGGCTCATGGGTGCGGCAGTCGAGCAGTTGCGCCATGGCTTTGGCGGCGGCCTCAGCCGCTTCGGCGCGGCGCATCTCGGCCGCGTCTTCGAATCCGCAGCCCATGGCCTGGGCCTCGGTGCCGGCGTAGTCGGCCAGCGTCTCGGCACTGTCGCGGATGCTTTGCAGGGCGCGGGCCACCACGTCCATGTGGCGATGGCCCTTGGGGGTCTCCAGCCATGCCAGGGCGAGCTGGGCGATGGAGGAGATCTCTGCACAGCCTTGCTGCACAAGATGGTCCACCTGGGTGAGGGCATTGGACAGCTGCCGGGTGCTGTGGCTGTCCGTGGCGGATTTGGGCTGGTTTGGCTGGGTGGAGGTCATGCCATGTCCCTCCGTGTCTGGCGCTGCGTGGATGGCAAGCGTGAGGGAGGGAGCGCGCAAAGACAGGGCGCGCGGGTCTGCCCGAGAAAAACGGTACTCATGTTTCGATGCTCCATTACGTATCGAATCCACGGGCCATTGCAATCTGCATTGGCTGGTGGATTCGGTGTGCAAGCCTCGCTTTCGGAGAGGCGGTGCCGCTTGCTAATGGGTGTTTTGAAGCACCGGCCCCGGGACAGGGGGCTGGTGCGGATGATAGCGCGTGCGGCGTGCGCAAAGTCGCTTCGCGGCCCGTTGCACCTTGCCATCTCGCCCTTTCAGGGATGGCCCAGGGACCGCTGAAAGAGCCCGGCATGCGTTGCTTTTATTGAGAATGATTCTTCTTTACGCGGTTATGATCCAGCCCCATGGATTTGTCCGCCTCCTTCACCGCACTCCGCGTGCAGGGTGAGCGCCAGCCCCATGCCGGCCTGCGGGCGGGCACAGCAACACCGGGCGTAGGCCGGCAACCACCCAGGCCGCTGTCCATTGCGGCTGGCCTTTTTTTCAATCTCGTTTGTCATGTATCAGGAGGGCCATCACGGCCATTGCTTTCGGCATTTGCATTGCCGCTTTTCTGAACAACCCAATACATGTCCCTTTCCCATTCCGGCCAATCCGGTCATTCCGCCAAACCCACCCATCCGGGCCTGCTTGTGGTTTCCCGCCTGCTGGCCGCCGTCTTTGGCGGCTATGCGCTGGCCAGCGCGCTGGCGGCCTTCCTGGCCGCTGCGCTGCCCGGCGCGCGTGTCGATGCCGTGCTGGCCGGCATGCAGTGGAGCTTTGCGCTGCACGCGCTGGCGGTGATCTGGGCGTTCTCGCCGGTTTCGGCGGGCCGGGTCTGGCTGGGGTTGCTGGTGCCTGCGGCCCTGATGGGCGGCGCCGCGCTGCTGCTGGCACGCAATGGCGGGGGCCTTTGAGATGGCCAAGGCGCAGATCAGCAAGGTCCCCGGCAGCGGCGCTGCCACGGGCGGTTTCCGCCAGGCCCAGGCCTGGCTGCATACCTGGTGCGGGCTGTGGTTTTCGTGGCTGCTGTTCGCGGTGTTCCTCACGGGTTCGCTGGCCGTGTTCCAGGAAGCCATCACGCACTGGATGACGCCCGAGCACCATGCCGAGGAGGCGGCCGAGGCGGCAGCGCGCGCCGCCGCGCCGGCCGGGCAGGGTGCGGACCTGGGCCAGCGCCTGGCCTGGGGCGCGGCCTACATGCAAAAGCACCACCAGGGCGCGCAGATGTGGGAGATCTGGCCGTCCGACGACAAGGGCGGCGGCGACCTGCATGTCTACTGGTTCGACGCCAACCGCCAGTACGCCGATGCCGAGCTGGACACCGCCACGGGCGAGGAAATGGCGGCAGGCCACGGCCATGGCGCCGCGCGCGCCACCATGGGCGGCAACCATTTCGTGGATTTCCACTATGAACTGCATGCAGGGCAGGTGGGGCTGTGGGTGATCGGCATTGCCGCCATGGCCATGCTGGTGGCACTGGTCAGCGGGGTGATCACGCACAAGCGCATCTTCAAGGACTTCTTCACCTTTCGCGCACGCAAGGGCCAGCGCAGCTGGCTGGACGCGCACAACGCCGTGGCGGTGCTGACGCTGCCCTTCCAGTTCATGATTGCCTATACCGGCATCGCCATCTCCAGCCTGAGCTTCATGCCCGTTGGCGTCTGGACGGTCTATGGCACGGACCAGGCCGCCCGCACGGCCTTCATCGCCGACATGACCGAGGCCGGGCCGCCCGCGCCTTCCGGCAAGCCCATGGCCGTGCCGGATCTGGAGCCATTTGCGCGGCGCGGCCAGGAGCTGATGGGCCAGGCGGTGCGCGCGGTGGTCGTCAACCATCCCGGCGATGCATCGGCACGCATCGGCGTCTACGGCTGGAACAGCGATGACCGTGCGCATCAGCGCCTGAGCCCCAATTCGGGCATGGCCATGTTCTCGGCCGCCACGGGCGAGGTGCTGCAGGTACGCCTGCCCGGCGGCGCCGACGGCGGCGCCCCCTCGCTGGCCCAGGCGGTCATGGGCGGGCTGCACATGGTCAAGTTCGGCGGGCTGGCCATGAAGTGGCTGTACTTTCTGTGCGGCCTGGCGGGCGCGGCCATGATGGCCACGGGCGCCATTCTCTTCATGGTCAAGCGCCGCAGCCGCCACCAGGGCGAGTTCGGCAGCGCCACGGCGCGCGTGTACCGGCTCATCGAGGGCCTGAACGTGGCGGCCATCGCCGGGCTGGGCCTGGGCTGCATCGGCTACCTGTGGGCCAACCGCCTGTTGCCCGTGGGCCTGGCGCACCGCGATGACTGGGAGCTGGCCGTGTTCTTCGGGCTGTGGGGCCTGGCGCTGGTGCATGCGCTGGCCTGCGCGCCGGCCACGGCCTGGCGCCAGCAGATGGGCCTGCTGGCCATGCTGTGCCTTCTGCTGCCGCTGCTCAACTGGATCACCGTGGGCGAGCCGCTGTCGGCCCACATGCTGGAGGGCGACTGGGAAAGCGCCGGGGTGGAGCTGTTCTGCCTGGCCACGGGGCTGGCGGCCGCCTGGGCCTGGCGCTGGCTGGCGCGGCGCGGCGCAGGTGCCGCCGCCAAGGCAAAGATGGCCAAGGGGCAGGCCGCCGTGGCAGGCCCCTCGGAGGTGCAGGCATGAGCACGTTGCACGCATCCCTGGCCGCACTGGCCCTAGCCTTTGCGGGCATGGCGGCCCTGGCCTTTGCCATGGACCGCCACTACGAACAATTGACCGGCGCGCGCGAGCTGCCGGCCCGCCGTGGCCCGCAGTTGCGCGGCCTGGGCACGGCGCTGCTGGCGCTGGCCCTTGTGCCCGTTGTCTCGGGCTGGGGCGGTACGGTGGGCACGGTGGCCTGGCTGGGCTTTGTGTCCGCCGGCGCGCTGATGGCCGTGGCCCTGATCAGCGCCCATGCGCGCTGGGCGGCGCGGCTGGCCTGGTTGGCTGGCGTGCTTGCCGTGGCGGATTTGGCGTGGATTGGTTTCAGTTTCGGTACTACGGGGTTTTTCAGATGAGTTTCCTGCTTTCGTTCCAGTTCGGGGTGTGTGTGGTCGGGAGGCAAGCATGACGCGCACGCAGCAACGCTGGAAAGCCATCGCCGTGGCGGTGGTCCTGTTGGCGGCGGCCGGGGGCGCGGCCGCCTGGTGGTCCAGCCGGCCTGCCGTGGCCTACCAGACCGAGACCGTGGCGCGCACCGATATAGAGTCCACCGTCACGGCCATCGGCACGCTGCAGCCACGCCGCTATGTGGACGTGGGCGCCCAGGTGTCGGGCCAGGTCACCCGGCTGCGCGTGGAGCCCGGCGCCCAGGTGGAGAAGGGCGCGCTGCTGGTGGAGATCGACCCCAGCGTGCAGCGCGCCACGGTGGATGCGGGGCGCGCCTCGCTGGCGGGCCTGCGCGCCCAGCTGGCCGAGCAGCAGGCGCTGCGCAAGCTGGCCGAGCAGCAGCTCACGCGCCAGCGCCAGCTGGCCCGCGACGGGGCCACGCGCGAGGAAGACCTGCAGACCGCAGAAGCCAACCTGGCCGCCGCCGGCGCCCGCATGGAGCACCTGAAGGCCCAGATCGACCAGACCCAGGCCACGCTCAAGGCCGACGAGGCGCGCCTGGGCTATACGCGCATCTACGCGCCCATGGCGGGCACCGTGGTGTCGGTGGAAGCGCGCGAGGGCCAGACGCTGAACGCCACCTACCAGACGCCCAACATCCTGCGCATTGCCGACCTGTCGGCCATGACGGTGTGGACCGAAGTGTCCGAGGCCGACGTGCGCCGCGTGCGCGACGACATGCCGGTGTACTTCACCACGCTGGGCGGCGCCGACCAGGCCAGGCCCCGGCGCTGGTCCAGCAAGGTGCGCCAGGTGCTGCCTTCGCCCTCTACCAGCCAGGCGCCGGCCGGCGGCAATGCGGGCCAGGCGCCTGCGCCCGCCACCAAGGCCGTGGCCTATACCGTGCTGTTCGATGTGGACAACGAGGACGCCGAGCTGATGCCCCAGATGACGGCCCAGGTGGTCTTTGTCACCGGCCAGGCCGCGCAGGCACTCACCGTGCCGCTGATGGCCGTGACTGACAAGGGCGGCAGCGCGCACACGGCCCGCGTGCTGGACGCCAAGGGCCAGCCCGGGCAGCGCACCGTGCGCCTGGGCGTGCGCAGCCGCCACCAGGCCGAGGTGCTGGAGGGCCTGCAGGAAGGCGAGCGCGTCATCGTCGGCGAGACGCCTCTGGACCGTGGCCCGCGGTGGCTGCAATGGTGATGGCGCAGGGCATGCAGGCCGGCGCGCCGCTGACCGCACCGCTGACGGCACCCTTGATAGCACTGCGCGGCATCACCAAGCACTACGGCGGCGGCGACAGCGGCCAGCCCGCCGTCACCGTGCTGCACGGCATCGACCTGGAGATACGCGCGGGCGAGTTCGTGGCCGTGGTGGGCAGCTCGGGCTCGGGCAAGTCCACGCTGATGAACATCCTGGGCTGCCTGGACCGGCCCAGCGAGGGCAGCTACCACTTCCAGGGCCAGGACGTGGCCACGCTGGACTCGGACGCGCTGGCCTGGCTGCGGCGCGAGGCCTTCGGCTTCGTCTTCCAGGGCTACCACCTGATAGCCAGCGAAAGCGCCAGCGAGAACGTGGAAATGCCCGCCATCTACGCGGGCCTGCCCAAGGAAGAGCGCGTGCGGCGCGCCCGTGCGCTGCTCGAGCGCCTGGGCCTGGGCTCGCGCCTGGGCAACCGGCCCAACCAGCTGTCGGGCGGGCAGCAGCAGCGCGTGTCGATTGCGCGCGCGCTGATGAACGGCGGCCAGATCATCCTGGCCGACGAGCCCACGGGCGCGCTGGACTCGCACAGCGGCGCCGAAGTCATGGCCCTGCTGCGCGAGCTGGCCGATGCGGGCCACACCATCATTCTCATCACCCACGACCGCACTGTGGCCGCCCAGGCGCGCCGCGTGATCGAGATCAGCGACGGCCGCATCACCAGCGACAGCCAGCGCGACGATGCCGCAAATGGGGTGAAGGCGGGCGCCGCTGCCCTGCCGCTCACGCCGCAGCGCAGCAGCGCCGGCGCGCCCTGGCTGGCCGAGCTGTTCGAGGCCGCGCGCAGCGCCTGGCGCGGCATGCGCATGAACCGCGTGCGCACCAGCCTGACCTTGCTGGGCATCGTCATCGGCGTGGCCTCGGTCATCGTGATGCTGGCCATTGGCGAGGGCGCGCGGCGCAAGGTGGTCGAGCAGATGGGGACCATGGGAACGGCCATCCTCTACATGGGCAGCAAGCCGCCGGCCACGGGCGGGCCGGCCGGGCAGATGACCGAGGAAGACCTGGCCGCCGTGCGCGAACTGCCCGAGATACGGCGCGTGATGCCCGTGATCGGCGACCCCATCACCGTGCGCTACGGCAAGGCCGACAAGCAGATCTACGTGTTCGCGGCCAGCGAGGAGATGCCCCTGGTGCACCACTGGAAGCTGGCCCAGGGCCGCTACTACACCGAGGCCGAGGACCGCGACCTGGCGCCCCTGGTGGTCCTGGGCCACAAGGCGCACCAGCACTTCTTCCCCGGCACGCCCAACCCGCTGGGCCGCCAGCTGATCATCGGCACATCGGCCTTCGAGGTCATCGGCGTGATGAGCGAGCGCGGCGCGGACTCGGGCGCGCAGAACTATGACGACATGGTCTTCATTCCCTACCGCTCGGGCCGGGCGCGCGTCTACCAGTCGCAGACCCAGCCCGACTATGTGGTGATCGAGGCAATGTCCTCCGACGTGGTGCACGAGGCGGAGGAGGCCATGCGCAAGCTGCTGCTGGCGCGCCACGGCGGGCGCGAGGACTTCAGCATCGGCAACGCGGCCGCGCGCATCCAGGCCGAGGCGGCCACGCGCCAGAGCATGGCGGTGATGCTGGGCCTGATTGCCGCCGTCTCCCTGGTGGTGGGCGGCATCGGCGTGATGAACGTGATGCTGATGACGGTGCGCGAGCGCACGCGCGAGATCGGCATCCGCATGGCCACGGGCGCGCGCCAGCGCGACATCCTGCGCCAGTTCCTGACCGAGGCCAGCCTGGTCACCTTCGTGGGCGGCACGGTGGGCCTGCTGGCCGGCCTGGCCGTGGGCGTGGTGCTCATCGTGGCGGGCGTGCCCGTGGTGTTTTCGGTGCGCGCCATGCTGGGCGCCTTTGCCTGCGCCGTGGTGACGGGCCTGGTGTTCGGCTACATGCCGGCCAAGACGGCGGCGCGGCTGGACCCGGTGCGGGCGCTGGCGGGAGAGTGAGATGAAAGACATGAACGACAAGACGCTGGGAAATGCGCGCCTGGGCTGCATCGCCCTGGCCCTGGCTGCGCTGGGCGGCTGCGCCGCGCAGCAGACGATGCCGGACAGGACAGCGCCTGCGCTGGCCGCTTCGTGGAAGCAGCAGGGCGAAGCCGTCCCTGCCTCTGTTTCACCGCAGTGGTGGCAGGCCTTTGGCAGTGCGGAGCTGGGCGGCATGGTGCAGGCCGCCCAGGACCAGAGCCTGGACATGGCTGCCGCCATGGCCCGCGTGCGCCAGGCCGAGGCGGCCACGCGCCAGGCAGGCGCGGCGCTGCTGCCCTCGCTCAATGGCGAGCTGCGCGCCCAGCGCATGAACCATGCACAGGTGGCGGGCGGGCAGGCCAGCGTCTACGGCGCCGCGCTGACGGCCTCGTATGAGGTGGACTTCTGGGGCCGCAACCGCGCCACGCGCGATGCGGCGGCCGCGGCCTGGCAGGCCAGCCGGTTTGACCAGGACACGGTGCGCCTCACGGTCACCGTCCAGGTGGCCCATGGCTGGCTGCAGGCCGTGGCGCTGCGCGAACGCCAGGCCATTGCGGCGCGCAACGTGGCCAATGCCGAGCGGCTGCTGGGCCTGGTGGAGTCCCGCGCGCGCGCGGGTGCCGCCACCCAGCTGGAGTTGGCCCAGCAACGCGGTCTGGTGGCCAGCCAGCGCCAGGCCCTGGCCACGCTGCGCCGCCAGGGCGAGGATGCCGATGCCACGCTGGCCGTGCTGCTGGGCCAGGCCCGGCGCCCCGCGCTGGCCACGGATTCGCTGCAGGCCCTGCAGCTGCCCGAGATCGGCGCAGGCCTGCCCACGCAACTGCTGCAGCGCCGGCCCGACATTGCCAATGCGGAAGCGCAGCTGGCCGCCGCCAGCGCCAACCTGCAGGCCGCCCGCGCAGCGCTGTGGCCCCGGCTGACCCTCACGGGCAGCGCGGGCACCAGCGCGGGCCGCGCCAGCGACTGGCTGCGCGAGCCGGTCTATTCGCTGCTGGCCGGCCTGGCCGGCCCCATCTTCGACGGCGGCCGTCTGGCGGCCGAGCGCGATGGCGCCCAGGCCCGGCGCGAGGAGCTGCTGGCCGGCTATTACAAGTCCATCGTCGCCGCCTATGGCGATGTGGACCTGGCGCTCAACGCCGTCCACGGCCTGAAGGCCCAGGCCGAGGCCCAGGCCGAGGTGCTGGCCCAGGCCCGCCAGGCCGTGTCGCTGGCCGAGCTGCGCTACAAGGCCGGGGCGGAAAGCCTGCTGTCCCTGCTGCAGGCCCAGACCACGCTGTACGCGGCGCAGGACGATGCCGTGCTGCAGCGCCTGCTGCAGCTGCAGGCGCGCGTGGCGCTGTACCGGGCGCTGGGCGGGGGATGGGAGGCGCCTGCCATGGGCACTGAAATGCCGGAAAGGCAGGCACAAAAAAGCCAGGAGGCATTGCCACCTGGCTGAGAGGGGAGGGGCAGGGCCGCCACCCGGCCCTGCCGGGTGCGCGGCCTCAGGCCTCAGGCTTGAAGCCTGCTCAGCTGCCGCGCGTGATGGGAACGCCGGCATCCTTGCCGTAGGCGCCGTACTTGCCCAGCTCCCACTTGGCGATGGCGTTGCGGTGCACCTCGTCCGGGCCGTCGGCAAAGCGCAGCGTGCGCGCGTGGGCGTAGGCGCTGGCCAGCGGGAAGTCGTCGCTCATGCCGCCGCCGCCGTGCACCTGCATGGCCCAGTCGATGACCTGGCAGGCCATGCTGGGAGCCACGACCTTGATCATGGCGATCTCGCTGCGTGCCACCTTGTTGCCCGCAATGTCCATCAGCCAGGCGGCCTTGAGCGTGAGCAGGCGCGCCATGTCGATGCGGCAGCGCGCCTCGGCGATGCGTTCCTGCGTCACGGTCTGCTGGGCCACGCTCTTGCCGAAGGCGATGCGCGAGCTGGCGCGCTTGCACATCAGCTCCAGCGCGCGCTCGGCCAGGCCGATCAGGCGCATGCAGTGGTGGATGCGGCCGGGGCCAAGGCGGCCCTGGGCGATCTCGAAGCCACGGCCCTCGCCCAGCAGGATGTTGCCCACGGGCACGCGCACGTTCTCGAAGTACATCTCCATGTGGCCGTGCGGCGCATCGTCATAGCCCATGACGTTGAGCGGACGCACGATGCGGATGCCGGGCGCGTCGCCGGGCACGATGATCATGCTTTGCTGCGAGTGCTTGGGCGCGTCGGGGTCGGTCTTGCCCATGGTGATGAAGACCTGGCAGCGCGGATCGCCGGCACCCGAGATCCACCACTTGTGGCCGTTGATCACGTACTCGTCGCCCTGGCGCTCGATGCGGGTGCAGATGTTGGTGGCGTCGGAGGAGGCCACCTCGGGCTCGGTCATGGCGAAGGCCGAGCGGATCTTGCCTTCCAGCAGCGGCTTGAGCCAGCGCTCCTTGAGTTCGGTGCTGCCGTAGCGCGCAATGGTTTCCATGTTGCCGGTGTCGGGCGCAGAGCAGTTGAACACCTCGCTGGACCATGGCACGCGGCCCATGATCTCGGCCAGCGGCGCGTATTCCTGGTTGGTCAGGCCGCCGCCCTTGTAGCCAGCGGCCTCGGCGCTGTCCACGGGCAGGAACAGGTTCCACAGGCCTTGCTCCCGGGCCTTGACCTTGAGCTTCTCGATGGTCTGCAGCGGCGTCCAGCGCTTGCCTGCGGCGGTGTTGGCTTCCATCTCGGCGGCATAGTCCTTTTCGCCGGGATAGATGTGCTCGTCCATGAACTTCAGCAGGCGTTCCTGCAGGTCCTTGGTCTTGGGCGAATATTCAAAGTCCATGGATGCGCTCCTTCTCTTGGCTTGTCGCTTGTGGTGGAAACGGGGTGATCGGTGAGTGTTGGGGGCTGGTCTGGATGGCTCAGCTGCGCTGGGCGAAGGACCAGGCCAGCTCGGCCATGGGCCGGGCCGTGTCGCCCGAGGCCTTGGCCTGGGCGCTGGAGGCCGTGCCGGCCTCCACGCGCTTGGCGATGCCCTGCAGGATGGCCGCGATGCGGAACATGTTGTAGGCCATGTAGAAGTTCCAGTCGGCGCGCAGCGTGTCCACGTCCTTGAGGCCCGTGCGCTCGCAGTAGCGGCGGATGTATTCCTCTTCGTCCGGAATGCCCAGGGCCGCCAGGTCCTTGCCTGCGATGCCCCGGCCCAGCGTGGCGGGGATGTGCCAGCTCATGCAGTGGTAGCTGAAGTCGGCCAGCGGGTGGCCCAGGGTGGACAGCTCCCAGTCCAGCACGGCGATGACGCGCGGCTCGGTGGGGTGGAACATCAGGTTGTCCAGGCGGAAGTCGCCGTGCACGATGGACACGCGCGAGGCATCCAGCGCGCTGGCCGGCATGTGGGCGGGCAGCCACTGCATGAGCTGGTCCATCTCGGGGATGGGCTGGGTGACCGAGGCCACGTACTGCTTGCTCCAGCGGCCGATCTGGCGCTCGAAGTAGTTGCCGCTCTTGCCGTAGTCGGCCAGGCCCTGGGCCGCGAAGTCCACGGTGTGCAGGGCCGAGATCACGCGGTTCATCTCGTCGTAGATGGCGGCGCGCTGGGCCGGCTCCATGCCGGGCAAGGACTGGTCCCAGAGCACGCGGCCTTCCATGCACTCCATGATGTAGAAGGCGCGGCCGATGATGGACTCGTCCTCGCACAGCGCATACATGTGGGGCACGGGCACGTCGGTGCCGGCCAGGCCCTTCATCACGCGGAACTCGCGCTCGATGGCATGGGCCGAGGGCAGCAGCTTGGCCACGGGGCCGGGCTTGGAGCGCATCACGTAGCTGCGGCCCGGGGTGATCAGCTTGTAGGTGGGGTTGGACTGGCCGCCCTTGAACATCTCCACCTGCAGCGGGCCGGCAAAGCCCTGCACATGGCCCTGCATCCAGGCGGTGAGCGCGGGCACGTCGAATGCGTGCTGGTCGGAGACGGGGCGCGTGCCTACGAAATGGTCGAAAGTGCTCATGGGGCAGTCAGTCCTGTGATCGGTTCGGAAACCGGTTCTAGAAAGGGGTGCGGCCGCGCGGCACGGGCGCGGCAAGGCACCGGCCGGCGCGAACGTCCGGTCGGTGGAAGGGATGTGGCAGGGAAAAGGCCGCGGCGCTGGCCGCGCAGGTTCAGGCGTCGGGCGCGGCGATGCGCAGCAGCGTGTCGCGGTCGCAGACCACCAGGCCGCCCGGCTCGATGCGGATGGCGTTCTCGCGCTCCATGGCCTTGAGTTCCTGGTTCACGCGCTGGCGCGAGGCGCCCAGCAACTGCGCCAGTTCCTCCTGCGCCAGGTGCAGGCCGATGCGGATCTCGCTGCCATCCGACAGGCTGGTCACGCCGTAGCTGCGCACCAGGTGCAGCAGCTGCTTGGCCAGGCGCGCGCGCAGCGGCAGGGTGTTGAGGTCCTCGACCAGGCCGTAGAGCTGGCGGATGCGCCGTGCATGCAGGCGCAGCATGGCTTCCGAGAACTCCACATGCATGGACAGGATTTTCTTGAAGTCGGTCTTGGACACGCACAGCAGCGTGGTCTCGCCGTGCGCATAGGCATCGTGCGTGCGCTTGTCCCCGTCCAGGATGGCCACGTCGCCGAACCAGATGCCCGGCTCCACGTAGTCCAGCGTGATCTGCTTGCCCGTGATCGAGGTCGAGCTCACGCGCACCGCACCGCGGGCGCAGGCGATCCATTCCTCGGGCGGTTCTCCGCGTGCGCAGATGAGCGTGCCATCTTTGAACCGTTTGACGTAAGCGCATCGAAGAATGTCGTGCCGAAGCGATGGAGAAAGTGATGAAAACCAGCGACCGGAATTGATCGCTTCACGTTCTTCGATGGTAAGAATCGGGTCGTCCATGGCCTGTCTTTTGCGTGACTGATGACGGTCACATTGTCGCGTGTGGGACCGCCGCGGCGCAGCATGCCGCCGGCGGGCCTGTCACTTCGGTGTCTGGGCCTGCCGAAAACGGGGCAGGGCGGCGAAAAAAAGGCGACCCGTTGTGCATCGGGGCGCCGGCTTTGCAGGGCTTATGGCTCCTCGTGCGTGAGGCTCAGCCCCAGCGCGCCACGGCGGCGCAGCCAGGGGCTGGGGCGGTAGCGCGGGTCGCCGTAGACGGTCTGCAGGTTGAACAGGACCTCCAGCATGTTGGTGGGGCCCCAGCGGTCGCCCATGGCCAGCGGGCCCATGGGATAGCCCAGGCCCAGGGTCACGGCCTTTTCCAGATCGGCCGGGCTGCCGATGCCCTGCTGGCAGATGTCGCTGGCGATGTTGACGATGGAGCCCACCACGCGCTGGGTGACGAAGCCGCCGCTGTCGCGGATCACGCTCACGGCCTTGCCGTCGCTCGCAAAGAGCACATGGGCGGCATCGCGCATGTCGGTGCGCGTGGCCGGCGTGGTGGCCAGCACGCGGCGGCGCGTGTCGGCGTCGGCGATCAGCATGTCGATGCCCATGGTGCGCGTGCAGTCCAGCCGCTCCACGGCAGCCACCGTGGTCACGTCCAGGCCCAGCGGAGCCACCAGGATCAGGGCCTGCTCGGTCGGTGCCTGCGCGGTTTCAATGCGTGCGCCCAGGCTCTTGAGCAACTGGTAGATCTCGTTGCGCCGGGCCGCGCGTGCGGACACCCAGACCGGTGGCAGCGTCTGCACCTGCGGCACGGCAGGCTCGGCAGGCTGCTCGGCGCGGCCTTCGGCATAGCGGAAAAAGCCCTGGCCGGTCTTGCGGCCCAGCAGGCCGGCCGCCACGCGCTGCGCGGCAATGGGGCTGGGGCGGTAGCGCGGCTCCTGGTAGTACTGGTGGTAGATGTGCTCCATCACGGCATGGGTGACATCCAGGCCGGTGAGGTCCATCAGCTCGAACGGGCCGAGCTTGAATCCCACCTGCTCGCGCAGGATGCGGTCGATGGTGGCGAAGTCGGCAATGCCTTCCTGCACGATGCGCAGCGCCTCGGTCACATAGCCTCGGCCCAGGTGGTTGACCAGAAAGCCCGGCGTGTCCTGCGCACGCACGGGCGTGTGGCCGAAGCTGCGCGCGAACTGTGCCAGCGTGGCGCAGGTGGCCTCGTCCGTGGCCAGGCCGCGCACGATCTCCACCACCTTCATCAGCGGTGCCGGGTTGAAGAAGTGAAAGCCGGCAAATCGCTGCGGGTGCTTGAGCGCCGTGGCCAGCGTGGTGATGGACAGGGCCGAGGTATTGCTGGCGATGAGGGTCCCGGGCGCAACGATGGCCTCCAGCTCGCGCAGCAGGGCCTGCTTGGCATCCATGCGCTCGACGATGGCCTCTATCACCAGATCGCAGTTCTTGAAGGCATCGAGACCGTCCACCACCGTCAGCCGGGCCTTGCAATCTGCGGCCTGCTCACTTGTTATTTTTTGTTTCTTTTGCAGCGTGTCCCACAGCCCAAGCAGCTGTTGTTGCGCTTGTGCGGCAGCACCGGGACGGGCATCCTGCAACAGCACCCTGGCGCCTGCCTGGGCGGCCAACTGGGCAATGCCTTGCCCCATGATGCCTACGCCTATCAATCCGACGCTCCTGATAGGAGAAATGTTGTTTTGGTTCATATACATAGAGGAGGTGTCCTACAGGTGTCTATGCAAAAATGCAAGCGTTCAAAGAAAGGCTGATGTGAGAATTTGTAGCACCATTCTCGGCGTCGCCCTGTCCTCCATGGCCTGGAACGCGTCCGCATTGTCGTTGGGCAGTCCTCGAGGCAACGTGGTGCTGGGCGCTCCGTTCGACCTGGTGGTGGGCTTGCAGCCCGATAGCGGCAACGATGCCGGCAACTCCTGCGTGCGCGCCGAGCTGCTGGCCGGTGACAGGCCCATCGAATCCTCGCGCGTCAGTGTCAGCCCGACCTCGTCGGGCAAGGCCGTGCGGGTGCAGGCCCGCTATACGGTGGACGAGCCCATCGTGACGCTCAAGCTGTGGGCGGGCTGCGAAGGTGGCGGCATCAGCCGCAGCTATACGCTGCTGGCGCAGCTGCCCGAGTCGGTGGATGCCACGGGCAATCAACCCATCAATGTGCGGGAGCTGGCGGCAGCCCAGCCGGCGCTGGCGGCCGCGGGTGCCGCTGGTGCCGCTTCCGACCCATCTTCGACTTCTTCTTCCCGTCCGGCCGCTGGCCGCAGCGCCCGGGCCGAGTCCAGGCCCGCAGCGGTGCCCGTTGCCAAGGAACCGAAACCCCAGCCCAAGCCAAAGCCCCAGGCCAAGCCCAAGGCGGCGGCCGAGAAATCCAGGCCGCCCGTGGGCGTGACCGCCCAGGCCCAGGCCGGGCAGTTGCAGGCGGGCCTGCGCATCGAACCGCGCCTGCGCATGGAGCCGGTGGAGGAATGGCTGGGCACGGGCGGCACGCCGGGCGCCGCTGGAGCAGCCGGAACACCCGGAACACCCGAAGGCGGCGCCGCATCTGCGGCTCCCATGTTCGATGCCGGCAGCGAGCAGCTGGCCGAGGCCAACAAGCGCGTGCAGGCGCTGGAGGCCGAGATGGCGGCCTTCAAGAAGCGCGACACCGCCGACCGTGGGCAGCTGGCCCAGCTACGGGCCGAACTGGAGGCCATGCGCCAGGAGTCCGGCGGCTCGTCGTGGCTGTTCAATGCGCTGCTGCTGGCGCTGATCGCTGCCGTGGCCGTGATCGCATGGATGGCCTGGAAAATGCGTTCGGGCGCCTCGCTGTTCTCGCGCGAGCCGGATGCCTGGCGGGAATCGGTGGAGCGTTCGTCGCAGGACCCCTTGCCGTCTACCCCGCCGCATGTGCGCGATGACGAGATCCACACCCTGCCGCATTCCCTGGATCCCCATAGGCCCACGCGGCCCATGGCCCCCAGCCTGCGTGAGCACCGGCCTGCGGCACCGCAGCAGGACGACCGCCGGGGACCGGATACCCTGGCTTCGCCCTACGTGCAGCGCGGCGCCCAGATGCGCCCCGGCGTGACCTATGAGCTGCACGAGGATGTGGACCCTGGCGACTTCGGCCCGGCCACCATTCCCGTGCCTGTGTCCGTGCATGCCGAGCTGGAAACCGAGCCTGCGCCGCAGGCCCCGGCACCTGTGCGCACGTCCGGGCCCGAGGCCATCAAGGCCAGGCGCATGGTGCAGCCCGGCGAACTGTTCGACGTGCAGCAACAGGCGGAATTCTTCATCTCGGTGGGCGAGCACCAGCAGGCCATCGAGCTGCTGCGCTCGCATATCGACACGCATGAGGATTCCTCGCCGCTGGCCTATCTGGAGCTGCTGCACCTGTACTACACGCTGAGCCGCCGCGACGATTTCGACCAGCTGCGCGCGCGTTTTGCCAGGCATTTCAACGCCCGTGTGCCGGCCATGCCGGGCTTCACCGACAAGGGCAGCAGCCTGCTGCAGGGCTATCCCGAGCAACTGGCACGCATCGAGGCCCTGTGGCCGGTGGACGAAGTCGAAACTTGCCTGGCGCACTACCTGTTCAAGCAGGACGGTGCACCCGACCCCGATGCGCCGGCTCCCTTCGATCTGGCCGCCTTCGACGACCTGCTGCTGCTGCTGTCCATTGCGCGCACCTCACCTGCCGGAACACGCGGCGAACCCGGCCCGCGCGAGCGCACCACGCCGCGCATGGTGGCGGGCACGGCCGCAGCCGGCGCAGCCACGGCTGGCGCTGCTGCCTTCACAGCGGCGGCAGAAGCCACGCCGGCGCAGGCTCCTGCATCCGCGGCCACGGGCGTGGACTGGATGGCAGAGCTGCAGCCGCCGATAGAACCTGCACAGCCGCAGCCGGCCTCTGTGACGCCGCTGGAGCCTGGCCTGGAGTTCACCCCCATGGACACGCTGCCCCTGTCCACGGGTGCAGTCGGTGGCGGCGACAAGCCTGCGAGCGGCGCACCGGACTCGTTGTCCGCACCGCTGCACTTCGAGCTGCAGCCCCTGAACTTCGATCTGGATCAGGCCGGCCAGCTGCCCGCAGGCCAGGTGCGCGCCGTGCCCCTGGGCGAGGCGCCTTCCTTCATCCACGATGAGTCGGCACCGCTGCTGGACATAGACCTCACGGACCTGGGCGAGAACGAGCTGCCGCATGTCGACGTGCCCTCGCGCTTTCCGCCCGTGACGCTGTCGATGCCCGGTTCGGGTGCCGTGGGTTTCAGCAGCCACAATCTCAAGGCGCCGCTGGACATGGACCTGGCGCTGGACAAGTGGGAGCTGGAGCCGCCCGACACCGTGCGTGAGCACCGTGGCCTGGACGAGCCGCTGAGCCGCTCGGTGGACATGCTGCTGTCGCGCGAGACCGACCCGGCCTTTCGTAGCTCACCACAGGCTCCGTCGCCGCAGGCAGACGACAAGGATCCGCCCAAGGGTTGAGGCAGTGAAAAAAAAGGGAGCATCTGCTCCCTTTTTTGTTGGAGTGCCCAGCAAGAACTCAGTCGGCAGCGTGCATGCTTGCGAGCAACTGCTGCGCTGCCGCTTCCGGATCCTCGGCATTGACCAGTGCCCGCACCACGGCCACCGAGCCTACGCCCGTGGCGCGCACGGCCGGGAACTGGTCGGCCGAGATGCCGCCTATGGCCACCAGCGGATAGCGCTGCATCAGGCGCACATAGGCGTTCAGGCGCGCCAGGCCCTGCGGAGCCGTGGCCATTTTCTTGAGCGTGGTGGGGAAGACGGCGCCCAGCGCGATGTAGCTGGGCTGCACCGCATGGGCACGCACCATTTCGGCATAGCCATGCGTGCTCACGCCCAGGCGCAGGCCCGAGGCGTGGATGGCCTGCAGGTCGGCGCCGGCCAGCGCATCCAGGTCTTCCTGGCCCACATGCACGCCATAGGCGCCGGCATCGATGGCCTCGCGCCAGTGGTCGTTGATGAAGAGCAGGGCGCCCGTGCCTTCCACGGCGGCCACGGCGGCGCGCACTTCGCGGGCGATGGCGTCGCGGTCCTCGGACTTGAAGCGCAATTGCACGGTGGGCACACCGGCGCGGGCCATGCGTCCCACCCATTGCGCATCGGGCAGCACGCCGTACAGGCCCAGGGACCTTGGGCACTCCGGGAAGGCCAGTGCGGGATCGGCCCCCTCCAGGCCGAAGTCGCGCGGATCGTCGGGCCATAGCGTGGCCTCGAAGCGGCCCCTGCGCAGCGTCTGCGCCTGCCAGGCACAGGCCAGCGTCTCGGCGTCGATGGCGATGAAGCCCAGGGCGCTGCAGGCCTGCAGCGCCGCAAGATAGGCCGGCTCCTGGCGCTGTGCCTGCGGCACGGGCTGCGAGGGCAGGGCGGAGCCTTCAGGGGCAAAGGTGGCGCCGTGCAGGCGCACGATGGCATCTGCCCAGGATTGGATGGAGTCGTTGCTCATGGCCGGTCTCCTCAGCCGTGGTGCCAGAACGGCGTGCCCAGCACGGGCGTGCTGGGCTGGGCGGCAGACTGCTCAGCCATGGCGCCGGCGCGGTGGGCGGCGTGGCCGGCATTCACGGCATCGGCAAAGGCGCCGGCCATGGCGACGGGATCTTCGGACAGGGCCACGGCCGTGTTCAGCAGCACGGCGTCATAGCCCCATTCCATGACCTGGCAGGCATGCGAGGGCCGGCCCAGGCCCGCATCCACGATCAGCGGCACCTTCAGGCGTTCGCGCAGCGTCTGCATGGCATAGGGGTTGACGGGGCCGCGGCCCGTGCCGATGGGCGCCGCCCAGGGCATGACGGCCTGGCAGCCCACATCCACCAGGCGCTGGCACAGCACCAGGTCCTCGGTGGTGTAGGGCAGGACCTGGAAGCCGTCCTTGATGAGGATGGAGGCGGCCTCGACCAGGTTCAGCGTGTCGGGCTGCAGGGTGTAGTCGTCGCCGATCAGCTCCAGCTTGATCCAGGGCGTCTCGAAGACTTCGCGTGCCATCTGGGCCGTGGTCACGGCTTCCTGCACGGTCATGCAGCCGGCGGTGTTGGGC
>NZ_JAELTK010000218.1:0-427 GCF_016428765.1 Delftia sp. ASV31 | reverse complement strand
CGAAGAAGCGGCGCAGGTTGACGCGATAGTCCGACCGGCCGAAGCCGTCCGTGCCGAGCACGCTCAGGCGCTTGCCCGCCGCCTGGACGTATTCGCGGATCTGGTCGGCGTAGTTGCGCATGTAGTCGGTCGCGACGACGACCGGGCCGTCACGGCCGGCAAGCTGCGTCTCCACCCAGCTCTTGCGCCGCCCTTCGGTCGGATGCAGCAGGTTCCAGCGCTCCGCCGCCATGCCGTCGCGCCTGAGCTCGTTGAAGCTGGTGGCGCTCCAGATGTCGGAAGCGACGCCGAAATCCTTGGCCAGCAGGTCGGCCGCCGCGATGACCTCGCGCAGGATGGTGCCGGAGCCCATGAGCTGCGCGGTCAGGCCTGTCTTCTGCGCCGCGCCCTTCGTCAGGAGATAGAGCCCCTTGAGGATGCCCTCCTC
>NZ_JAELTK010000217.1:0-432 GCF_016428765.1 Delftia sp. ASV31 | reverse complement strand
GGCCAGGGTAAGCCCCTGATCGAGATGCGCGAGATCTCGATCGCCTTCGGTGGCATCAAGGCGGTCGATGGCGCGAGCGTCGACCTGATGCCGGGCGAGGTCGTCGGCCTGCTCGGCCATAACGGCGCCGGCAAATCGACGCTGATCAAGATCCTCTCGGGCGCCTACAAGGCGGATTCGGGCCTGATCCGGGTCGACGGGGAGGAGGTCACGGTCTCAAGCCCGCGCGACGCCAAGCGCCACGGCATCGAGACGATCTACCAGACGCGCGCGCTCGCCGACAATGTCGACGCTGCCGCCAATATCTTCCTCGGCCGCGAATTGCTGACCGGCTGGGGCACGCTCGACGACGCGACAATGGAGTCCGAGACCCGCAAGGTGATGGGCCGCCTCAACCCGCATTTCCGGCGCTTCAAGGAGCCGGTAAAGGCC
>NZ_JAELTK010000216.1:0-437 GCF_016428765.1 Delftia sp. ASV31 | reverse complement strand
CGCCAATGCCGTGCGCGCCGCGCCCGGCGTGGTCGATGTCAGGCTGCAATAGGAGCATATCGATGGCCGACGACCGGACCGTGCTGATCGTCGTCGACGTCCAGAACGATTTCTGTCCCGGCGGCAGTCTCGCCGTGCCGGACGGCAACGCGATCGTGCACGTCGTCAACGCGCTCGGGCGCCGCTTCCGCCATGTCGTGCTGACGCAGGACTGGCATCCGGCCGGACACGCCTCCTTCGCCTCCAGCCATCCCGGCCGCGAGCCCTTCGAGACGGTCGAGCTGGCCTATGGCCCCCAGGTGCTCTGGCCGGATCATTGCGTGCAGGGCACGGCAGGCGCGGCCTTTCATGCCGGGCTCGACCTGCCCCATGCCGAGGCGGTCATCCGCAAGGGTTTTCCTCACGGCATCGACAGCTATTCCGGCTTCGTCGAGGCC
>NZ_JAELTK010000215.1:0-454 GCF_016428765.1 Delftia sp. ASV31 | reverse complement strand
AGACTCGGCAAAAAGACTCATCGCCTCTTTCACCGTTGTATGCAAAATATCGTCAATATTTTTTCCGTGAAAACGCACTTCCAATACGTGTTTTTTGAATCGTTTGCCTTCGCAATCATCGCAAAGCAAACGGACATCGGCCATGAAATGCATGTCTACTTCCACATAGCCATCGCCTTTGCACGTAGGGCACCTTCCTCCGTCCACGTTGAAAGAAAAATCCGTGGGCGAAAGCGAGCGCCTTGCGGACTGCGCTTGGTTCGCCATAATTCGCCGGATATCATCATACATTTTGATATAAGTCGCAGTATTCGATCGTGTGCTCCGGCCAATGGTGCTTTGATCAAGGAGTAGTAAGTGATGAATATTTTCCCAGCCCTTGAGCGAATCAAATTTTCCTACTTCATGAGAGGGAAAGGCTTCTTTTAAAATGAGACGAGCCAGAGACTTGTAG
>NZ_JAELTK010000214.1:0-457 GCF_016428765.1 Delftia sp. ASV31 | reverse complement strand
ATATATCAGAGGTAGGACCTTGGTGTTCAGGAATGCAGTCGTTGATGATGCGGAGTTCATACTCTCTCTGCGCACCGATCCCGACAAGGCCAAGTATCTGAGCCAGACCCGCAATAATTTAGAGCAGCAAAGAAATTGGTTGGAAAATTACTCGATCAATGAGGGGCAGGCATATTTCATTATCGAAAATGACGGTGAGGCAATCGGTACAGTCCGTTTGTATGATGCGAAGGGAAAGAGTTTTTGCTGGGGGTCTTGGATCATCAAGAACGGTAGTCCGTCGCACGCAGCAATTGAGTCAGCGCTTATGGTCTACGCATTTTCCACAGATAGCCTAGAGTTCACAGCAAGCCATTTCGACGTTCGTAAAGATAATGAACATGTAGTTAGATTTCACGAGCGTTTTGGTGCGAAACGCACTGGTGAAACCAGGGAAGACTATCTATTTTCTATAAGC
>NZ_JAELTK010000213.1:0-460 GCF_016428765.1 Delftia sp. ASV31 | reverse complement strand
AATCTTGACTGATTCCGGATGAGTTCAGGAAGAGGCTCCTGCACTTGGAAAGCCTGTGCTTGTGTTGCGTGAGGAAACAGAGCGCCCTGAAGCCGTTGCTGAAGGAGTTGTGGAATTGGTGGGATCTGATAGTGAGCATATTGTTCAAAGAGTGCAGTGCTTGCTAGATGATGAAACGGAATACAAGAAAATGGCACGAGGTGTTTCTCCATACGGAGATGGAAAGGCCGCTCAAAGAATAGTTGCCGTTCTGAGGGAGCAAGCTTAGTGAAAGTATTGCTTATTGCATATGAGTTTCCTCCAATATTGGCTGCCCAGGCATTGCGTTGGTTTTATTTGTCTAATGAGCTAGTCGATATTGGTGTAGACATCCATGTCGTATGTCCAGATATTTCGACAGAAAACGCGTTTCCCATGGATATGGATGCGCGTATTACTATCCATCGAGTCTGGCCAGGGC
>NZ_JAELTK010000212.1:0-467 GCF_016428765.1 Delftia sp. ASV31 | reverse complement strand
TATAAAAGCGATAAAACGTACACCAAACATCAACACCCGATGTGGTACGTTTTGGAGAATCTCATCATGAAAAATCAACATTCACACCATTTTCTTGCCGTTCTGGCATTAGCCGCTGTCCTAGCTTCTGCGGCAACAGCAAGGGCACAAATTGCAGGATCAACTACCACAATGGATGTTAAGACCTCCCAAACCACCAGCGCCGCCGTGGGATGGAGCGCAAAGAAATCACTGATAGGGAAGTTTATATTTAACGACACTGGGGGAAAAGTTGGCAGAGTAGATGATCTTATTATTTCACCTGACAATAACGTGACTTATGCCATCGTGAGTGCAGGAGGGTTTGTCGGAATAGGACAACATGATGTGGCCATTCCAATTCGTGAAATTAATGAAATATCAGGAAAACTGATTATCATGGGGGCTACAAAACAAAGTGTAAAGGACATGCCAGCATTCACCTATAC
>NZ_JAELTK010000211.1:0-467 GCF_016428765.1 Delftia sp. ASV31 | reverse complement strand
ACGCGATGCCATAAATGCGAATTTGATAGCATTGTTTCGAGGATCTCTATTGCTTAAATCATCTGCATTATTATGCCATCCGTGGACATAAACAAGCACATGTAATGGCCCTTTGTGATTTTTAATCCAATGAAGAATGGCTGCCTTTTGCCATATATCGTGCGGAGTTCCATCTTCTGCATACTCTATCCATGCTTGTTGAAATTCTGTTTGATTTCGTGTCTCCGTTGCATTTTTAGGGCAAATAGAAGACTCGAGTAAATTCTCGCTACCGCTCAAAGGTGGGGTTGGGTCAAGAAAGCATGACCCCCATCCGTTGGGCTTGATAAACAAATTGCTGCGAACGCTCACGGCCCGCTCTAGTAACTCATCACTGCAAACTTTTTGATCTTTGCAGATAGCATGGTATGGGACATCTGGTACAGAGCTGCAGGCTTGCAGAGACGAAATGCACAAAACGATTATTC
>NZ_JAELTK010000210.1:0-468 GCF_016428765.1 Delftia sp. ASV31 | reverse complement strand
TCACTGTATTTTTTAATTCTTTGAGTTTTCTGGCTTATCTTTGGCAATATTGATGTTGTTTTCTAAGAGAAAATTCAATTCTGCAGATATATCTGCATCGGAGTATGCGGCATTTGCGTTAGTGGGGATTTTCCTGGCGGTAGGACTTGCGTTCTATAGTGGTGATATTGAGTTGCCCAGATTGTTGTATATATTGCCATGGATTGTGGAATTTGTATTTTTGATCTTTGCCCTCGCACGTGTTATTTCCGGGATACTGACTAGCGCAAACCTGCCTTTGCTTTTATTTGCCTTGCTGTTGGTATTTGGCGTTTGTTTCTTTGCACTGAAGTCCACAAGCACCGGATTCATCAGGCACGACGAAATATATAGCCTGTCTCTTATACACATCTGACGCTGCCGACGAAATGCGAACAGTGTAGAGATCGGGGGTGGGGGGATGAGTAAAAAAGGGGGGGGGGGGGGGGG